>CATLCV010000028.1 GCA_949893755.1 uncultured Lachnospiraceae bacterium
GTGCCAGAAGCTTTTTGTATGCCGATTCCTCCAGCCAGTCGTCCGAATCTACGACTTTATAATACTGTCCCCGGGCAAGCTCCAGACCTTTGTTGACTCCTGCTCCGTGACCTCCGTTTTCCTGGTGGATCGCCTTAACGATACCAGGATATTTCCTCTCGTATGCGTCCGCGATCTCTCCGGTACTGTCCATGGAACCGTCGTCTATGACCAGGACCTCCACGTCCTCTCCTCCCTTTACCAGAGAATTGATACAGCGCTCCATATAATCCTGCGAATTGTAGCAGGGAATTGCAAATGTGATGTACTTCATGATGCCCCTCCTCCTCTTGAAATCTGCCGTCTGTTTGAAGCCTCAGCCGGCAGATTTTTCAAATCTTGCTTTTTCATCTTACTTTTTTGTGTTACTTTTTTGATGATATTAGGATATCAGGCAATTCTTAAGTTTTTCTATAGATAAATCTAAATAATAAAGGAAGATACTTATAAGAAATTCGGCAGATTTACTGAAACGCGGTGTATTGGAAGCACCCATCGGGCGCGCCAAAAAAGAGGGCAGTGAGAAAAACGCCCTCCTTTTTCCTGCATCATACATGATTTTAGATTCTAAAAGCTTTCATCAGATTTGTTTTTTTCCTGGCGGATGATCCGCTGAATACTTTTTTCAGCGAGGAAATATTCTTCTGCCAGTTCTTTGACGGAGCTTCCTCTCAAAAAATCGGCATATATTTTTTCATTTCTTCTTGCAAGCTCCTTCTTCGTCGTTGTCTGCTCTCCCCAGGCCTTCTTTTCCTCCTCCTTTTTCGGAATGTAGATCACAGCGCCGTCTGCATATTGCTGCAGCTGTTCGATCAATTCCCGCGGCAGGATTTCTACCGCACGTATGTAATCCATCATGTGCCTCCCTGGTCGCCGGAAGTATCTTCTGTTCGGGAATTAGTTCTCTCCCCGGATGGCTGCGCAGGCTTTGCCAAATAAACTGCTCCCCTTCCATAATTCGTATTTTGCAGTTCTGTCATATTCATATGTTTTCATTTTGCCTTATGCACGGATTGAATCATCCGGCTCAGTTAATCTGTCGTTCATAACTGATGTTATTCTCAAAAACAGTGGCAGACAGCAGGTATGGCTGCGGCCTGCTGCCGAAAGAGTCCATAACCACAGGCAGATTTCATCAATCCCGCATTCCTTTCTTTTTTCGTTGAATCAGGCGCGGTCCGCCTGAATGAAGAAGTAAATGTAAGTGCAGCTCTGTCCTATAGAAAACCAGTTGTATATTTCCGATCTGAGGTGATCTGTTTTTTCCTCTTCATTGGAATCCCCCTTTCTCCTATTTTTGTGTGGGCATAGACCCCCACTTTTTTATTGTATCACGATTCAAGGGAAAACGCAGAACATATTTCTTTAAAATCAAAATTGTGCCGAAAATCATGAAAAAACCTGCTCCGGCCGCCAGGCACAATGCAGGTTTCTTTTCAGCTTATGCAAATTTAACATCGGATAAAACATCTTAAAAACGGAGAATATTCTTCTTATGATCTTTCAATTTCGGGACTTTATTTGGATGGTCGATTTCTTTCAGTTTCTTCCTGTCCTCCTGTTCAAACTCGGGAACAGATCTCTTTATATAACTTACCGGACGAAATCCGCCTGTATCAGAGGGATATGCGTTATACGGTAGCCTTTGAATATCATTTACGGGAATATTCAAATTTCCATTTTTGTATGCTGCCATAATCTGTTGCCTCCTCTCCAAAGTAATCTCTAATAAAACTATTTTACGCCAAAATTATTTTATAGTCATTGAAGCTGTAGTATAAATTTGAATCATAATGGCGGTTTGTTTTCTGGAGAAGGCGACTCAAATACTTATATTTGTAAATTTTTCGTATATTTGAACTGGATCACTTCTCTTGGAGCCGTTTTGGCATACGCTTCCTCTGCATGCATAAAATTCACGATCTCATCTTTTGTCATCCTGCCAAGCCTTCCAATAATCGTATCCAGGATTTCCTTCTCTTCTTTATCCAATGTTGGAAAATCCACGTCCCCCGCCAGGCTGAAATGGTAAGCTAACGTCTCACCCATGTCAACCTCTTCACATGGCACACCTTTTAGGTGAATGAGAGAATCATGCCCAATCGGCACCGCCCCCATAGGCAGTGCCTGATAAATAAGTCCGGTAATCGCATATCCCCTTTTTTTATAAGAAAGCGCATCTCCATACCACATAAGCTTCATCAGCTTTACCTTATATAGATTCGTAACTCTGGCCGAGCCTGCAAAATATCGGATCACATCCACTGCCTTTTCTAAAGAAAGTTCAACATTTCCATGCAGCATCCGATTCCCCTTGAATCTTGCATAACTTGCTTCTATTGCCCTTTTCAAATAGCTGTTCTGATCATTCTCATAAAGTATTGCCGCTGTCTCCGAATATTTTCTATAAGCCTCTGCCGATAAACAATCCTTTGCTTCTGAAAGCAGATGCAAAAACCACTCCGGATCCCGATCCAGTTTTCTCAGTATACTATCATGTGCCTTATCCTGTACCTGGTGGCTTTCATATCTGGTAACTGTCTTGCCTCCCCATCCCAGAAGCACACATAAATCACTCTGACTGACACCATACTTACCACGTACAGCGCTTATTTCTTTTGATGTAAGAAGCCCTGCTGATTGCCGATATGCGTCCTTCATAGCCTTATCATTTTTACTGATCATAGCTTCTTCCATATACAATTCATCCGCATTATCGCAGTATAAATAAAAGGCAATATATTCTACCTGCGTATTCTTAAAAACAGTATGCTCCTTCACACGAACCATTTTCACATCATGTTCTTCCATACAGCAGGTACACAGCCGTTTTTCGATGCGAATCACTTCCATATCCATGAAAACACCTCCCTAAACTTTTCTATATGGGAACATTTCCGATTCAAATGCCCTCTCGGCAAAATGAAAAGACATAACAAATGTTGTCATAGTACCATATGTTCCAAGAAGTTCAACTCTGATTTTAATATATACATCATCTTTTCCATTATAAATTTTTCCGAATTCTCTCATCTCGCTTCTTTTCGGAAAACGCAGATCCCTAACAGTTCTCATGTATTCTTCCACCGTAAGTGTTTTTAATTCCCTTCTAAGTGCATCCTTAGGATCCTCATCCGGAAATAACGTATCTATCGTATATTGATTCGTATATTTTATGTCTCTTTCCTTGTCTACCAGTCTATAGGCCTGAAACTCAATTTGTGCTCCATTGTCAAGCGCGTATTTCAAATCTTGGATATAAGCAGCTACCTCTAGTTCACTCTCAATCCTGAATCTGCTTTCTTTTGTCACAATGACTGCACCTCTCTTATTAGGTATCATTTGATACCTACACAATATCTCTTTTTTACCACTTTGTCAATCTTGTTTTATATATATGCTTAAATTATCGCATATTTTGTTATGATTCAGGTCAGAGCGGCATATATCCCTGTTCAAAATTTCACAATGAATGCCCCTCAGAACAGTCCGCAGAGAACGTGCGCACTAGAAAAGAGCCGCTCATCAAGCGGCCCCTGCTCATGTCCCGGAACGCCAGTGATCGGTCTCCGGCATATTTTTTATCATGCCTGCTGCCCCGGTCACAGCGTCCTTATATACTCTATGATCCTGTTCACAGTTCCATTTTCATACTCGTCATGGCTTATCTGAAAGCATTCCTTTTTATCGATCTTGTCATAATCCACATATGCGGCAATATCCTCAGGAATGACAAATAAATCCACACCCTCACGCTTCAGCCCCGGCAGGTCTCCATGGTTCACATCAATGATCACTTCCATGTTCCATTTTTCCGCAGACAGCGCAGCCTCCAGGTTTTCTTTCAGTGCAGCACTTCTCTTCTTTTTAAACGGATTTAAATGGCCGTCATGTCCTGCCTGCGCCAGCCTTCCATAAGTGACATACGGTACGATTGCAATTTTTTTGATCATCAATTTATTCCCCCTTTTTCTTTAGGTAAACTTGATATCGTTTTTATAATCATACCATACTTCCGCAGAAGATACTACTCTCGGATAGTAATTTCATTTTCTCCATCTACTTTCCCTGATAATTCAATTCCTTTAACTTCCGGAAATTCTCCACCAACATCTTTACTAAAATTACTTAAATTCCCCATATCCGGGTAAATTTTAAAATATGGAGAAACATTGACTATCGAAACTGTGGATGATACTATATATTGGAAATGAAATTTTTTTGATCTTCTTAACGGGCATGATGCTTCTGCGGAATCAGTATGGCAGACCTGCTTAAAAGATCATAATATTGCATAGATTAGGTTTCCTCCTTAAATTGAGGTAAAATAAGATTATCCACTAAATTTTGAAAGGAAATAGACTAAAATGAAAGTAATTGACCTGACCCACACAATCAAAGAGGATATGCCTGTTTATCCTGGAACTGATACGCCCAAATTTATTCCTGCAAACAGCTATGAAAAAGACGGTTTCAAAGAAACATTACTGCAGATGTATACGCATACTGGAACTCATATAGATCCACCTGCTCACCTTTTTGCAGGAAGAACTACACTGGATCAGTTTCCTGCGGAACAGTTTATTGGAAAGGCTTTCGTTATAGATTGCCGGGATTTGAAAGACAGGCAATCTATTTCGATAGAATATATTTATAAAAATAGGGAAAAAGTAGACAAAGCAGATTTCTTACTGTTTAACCTTGGCTGGGATAAGCGGTGGGGAACAGAATCTTATTTTGGAAATTATCCCTGTATTGATGATGATGTTCTGGATTTTGTGATATCCGGCAATTATAAAGGGATCGGGTTTGATGTAATTGGCCTTGATCCAATTATAGATGAGAACTTGACACGTCACAAAAAATTGTTTCAAAAATGTAATATAGTAAACATAGAAAATCTGAAGAACTTAGAATTGTGCGGCAGTGATTTATTCTGGTTCAGTTGTTTTCCGTTGAAACTCGATCATTGTGATGGTTCTCCGATAAGAGCCGTTGCATGGTTTGAATAGGCAATATGACAAAAAAAGGACACTTCTCTAAAATCTCTTTTAGAAAAATGTCCATAAAGTGTATTGGAAAAACCGTATAAACTCTATTCCATCAATATAGCTTTGCCCCGGCCGGAATCCGGTCATCTACCATCAAAAGGTGGAGTCCTTCCTGTCCATTTTCCTCATGTACTGCTGAAATCAGCATACCGCAGGAATCAATGCCCATCATCTTTCGAGGAGGCAGGTTCACGATTGCGATACAAGTCTTTCCGATTAGCTCTTCCGGCTCGTAATACTCATGAATACCGCTTAAAATCGTGCGTTCTTCGCCTGTTCCGTCATCCAGAGTGAACTGTAAGAGCTTCTTGGATTTCGGTGCAGCCACACAATCTTTTACCTTAACCGCTCTGAAATCTGACTTTGAAAATGTTTCAAAATCAACGGACTCTTCAAATAAAGGCTCGATTTTTACGTTGGAAAAATCAATTTTTTCTTCCGCAGCCGGAACTGCCAAATCCGATGCTTCTGCCTGGGCCGCGTTGTTCGCTTCGTTCTTGGAAGCGCCGAGCGTTTTCATGGTCGGGAACGCCAGCACATCCCTGATCGCCGCGGAGTCCGTCAATAACATGCACATCCGGTCGATCCCGAAGCCGATCCCGCCTGTCGGAGGCATCCCGATCTCCAGCGCATTCATGAAATCTTCATCCGTCGTATTGGCCTCTTCATCGCCCTGTGCAAGGAGCTCTTCCTGTGCGCGGAAGCGTTCCCTCTGATCAATGGGGTCATTTAACTCGGAGTAAGCATTTGCCATCTCCCAGCCGTTCATGAAGAACTCAAAGCGCTCTACATAATCCGGGTTGTCCGGCTTCTTCTTGGTCAGCGGGGAGATCTCGATGGGATGATCCATCACGAAGATCGGCTGGATCAGATGCTCCTCCACATATTCTTCAAAGAACAGGTTGAGGATATCACCCTTCTTATGCCTGTCCTCGTATTCCAGATGATGCTCGTCCGCCAGAGCCCTGGCTTCGTCGTCTGTCTTCACATTGGTAAAATCGACGCCCGCATATTTCTTCACGGCGTCTACCATGGTGATCCGTTCAAATGGCTTTTCCAGATCCATCTCCACGCCGTTATATACGATCTTCATGCTTCCCAGTACTTCCCGGGCCACATAGCGGTACAGATTCTCGGTCAGATCCATCATGCCGTGATAGTCCGTATAAGCCTGGTACAGCTCCATCAGCGTAAATTCCGGATTGTGCCTGGTATCCAGGCCCTCGTTGCGGAAGACCCGGCCGATCTCGTAGACACGCTCCATGCCGCCGACGATCAGGCGCTTCAGATACAGCTCCAATGATATACGCAGCTTGATATCCTCGTCCAATGCATTGAAATGTGTCTCAAACGGACGCGCTGCGGCGCCGCCTGCATTCTGAACCAGCATGGGAGTCTCCACCTCCATAAAGCCCTGGCCGTCCAGATATCTGCGGATCGCGCTGATGATCCTGGAACGCTTGATAAAGGTATCCTTTACCTCCGGATTCATGACCAGGTCCACATATCTCTGGCGGTAACGCAGATCCGTATTGGTCAGTCCGTGGAACTTTTCCGGAAGGATCTGGAGGCTCTTCGCAAGCAGGGTAATGCCGGTCACATGGATGGAGATCTCTCCGGTCTTTGTCGTAAAGACCTCTCCCTGAACACCGACAAGGTCGCCTACATCAAATTTTTTAAAGTCCTTGTACGCTTCCTCTCCTACGCTGTCTCTTGCCACATAGCACTGGATGTTGCCCTTCAGATCCTGTACATTACAAAAAGAAGCTTTCCCCATGACCCGCTTTGACATCATACGGCCCGCAATGGATACCTGCGTGCCTTCCAGTTCTTCATACCTGTCCTTGATCTCCTGACTGTGATGAGTCTGATCATAGCTGGTGATGGCAAAAGGATCCTTGCCATTGGCCTGCAAATCTGCTAACTTCTCACGTCGAACCTTTCTCAACTGATTCAAATCCGGCTCCTGAGCCTGCTTCTGCTGGTCAGACATTTGTTTTCTCCTTTCTATTCCTCCGTCTATACGCATTGCCCCGGTGCTCCTCTTCCCCCATATTGGAAATGGATCCACCGCTCTTACGCTTATTGTCTTTTCCTGATACTGAACACCGATCTACATGGACCGGTTGATATCCAGAACCTTATACTGGTTCACGCCTGCCTGTGTCTCCACATCTACGACATCGCCGACCTTCTTGCCGATCAGCGCCTGTCCTACCGGAGACTCATTGGAAATCTTTCCTTCCAGGCTGTTCGCTTCCGTGGAGCCAACGATCTTAAACTCCATCTCTTCATCAAAGGTAATGTCAAATACCTTGATCGTACAGCCGACATTGATCTTGTCGAAGTCTACCTCGTCCTCTACTACGACCTCCGCATTTTTCAAAATGCCTTCCAGCTCTTCAATCCTGGCTTCGATGTCGCGCTGCTCGTCCTTTGCGGCGTCATACTCCGCATTCTCGGATAAGTCGCCCTGCTCTCTGGCTTCCTTGATCTTGGCAGCGACCTCCTTCCTCTTGACCACCTTCAGATTCTCTAATTCATCCTCCAGTGCTTTCAAACCTGCATAAGTAAGTAACCTTTTCTTTGAATCCGCCATAATAACCTTTGCTTCCTCTCTTTCATTCTATCTGCTGTCTTTTGTTTTTTCCGATAAGAATTCTCCAGCCTGATATATCGTAAAAAACGGCTGCATGCCAGCGCGGCCTGCGGCAGTTTCCTACTGATACTTATATTTCGCAATTCAAATATTATAACCAAAACCTACAGTACTGTCAAGATTTTTTCCAGTTCTTCGTAACTCTCCACCCTGTTGATCTGTTCTCTCAGCCGGGCCGCGCCGCGCAGTCCCTTTGTGTACCAGGCTACATGCTTGCGCATCTCCCGGATCCCGAGATAATTTCCCTTATATTCGATCTGCAGCCGGGCATGGCGAAGCATGGTGCTGCGGATCTCGTCGATATCCGGCCGGGGAGGAAAGGCGCCTGTTTCTTCATAGGCCAGCAGCTCCGAAAAGATCCACGGATTCCCCTGCGCGCCCCGGGCGATCATCACGCCGTCGCACCCGGTCTGCTCCCGAAGCGCGGCCGCCCGCTCCCCGGAGGTCACATCTCCATTTCCGATGACCGGGATCCGGACCGCTTCCTTCACCTGGCGGATGATCTCCCAGTCCGCCCTGCCGGAGTAATATTGTTCCCGGGTCCGTCCGTGTACGGCAATCGCCGCCGCGCCTGCCTCTTCCGCGATCCTGGCAATCTCCACCGCATTGACATGTTCCTCGTCAAAGCCTTTGCGGATCTTCACGGTAACCGGCTTCCGGATGGCCCGGACCACCTCGCGGACCAGCTCATAGACCAGCTTCGGATCCTTCATCAGCGCCGAGCCTTCCCCGTTGCGCACCACCTTCGGAACGGGACAGCCCATGTTGATGTCCAGGATAGAAAACGGACGTTCTTCGATCCGCTTTGCCATCTCGCTGACGATCTTCGGGTCCGAGCCGAAGAGCTGCAGAGATACCGGCGTTTCTTCCGGATGGATCTCGAGCAGGCTTTCCGTATTTTTATTGTTGTATAAAATAGCCTTGGCGCTGACCATTTCCATACAGAGGAGTCCGGCCCCCTGTTCTTTGCACAACAAACGGAATGGCAGGTCCGTCACACCTGCCATGGGGCCTAAAATATAGATATTTTCAAGAAGTACATTTCCTATTTTAAGCTGTTTTGCCATAATTATTCCGATTTCTTATTTTCTGTTCTTATGATAGATCAGGCGCAGGCCGTTCAGTGTCAGTTCCGGATCATACTCGTCAATGGTGTCCGTCTCCGGCGCAATGATCTTGCCCAGGCCTCCGGTCGCTACCACCTTGGCGTCCGGATACCCGGATTCCTCCTTGATCTTCCGGATGATGTATTCCGTCTGGCCGATCGCGCCGTACACCAGCCCCGCCTGCATACTGGAAATGGTCTCCTTCGCCAGTATGGATGCCGGCTTGCGGATCTCAATCGCCGGGAGCATGGCTGCGCCGCCCCAGAGGGAGCGTCCTGCCGTCTCCAGCCCCGGAGCCGTGATCCCTGCCTCAAAGGTTCCCTTCGGCCCGATCAGGTCGTAGGTCGTGGCAGTCCCGAAGTCCACCACGATGACCGGACCGCCGAACAATTCATAACCGGCCACCGCATCCACGATCCGGTCCGGCCCGATCTCCTTCGGATTCTCTGTTACGATGCGGATTCCTGTCTTGATCCCCGCGGACACGATCAAAGGACGCACATCCAGATACTTGATGATCCCGCTTGTCAGGGAATGCATGATATCCGGAACCACCGACGCAATGATCACCGCATGGATATCCTGTGGACAGATATTCCTGTGTTCCAGGATCCCGCAGATCGTGAATCCATATTCATCTGAGGTCCGGGGACGCTTTGTGGTCATCCGGAACGTTCCAAGCAGTATCTCTTCTTTAAAAACGCCCAATGTAATATTGGTATTTCCAACGTCAATCGTCAAAAGCATTCTGTTTTTTCTCCTGATCCTAAATATAGACTTTCCCCGGAGCACCCGACCGGTTCATTTCTGTGCGGCATGCGTTTAACATTTCCCGAAGTGATGCCCTTTCTCATTCCGCAGTAAACTCCTCACCGAGATAAAACACCCGGAAAAACATCTCCAACGACTCAAACAATTCCCGCCGCTCCTGCTGCATCTGCTTGATCTTGAGTACACTTCCGATCTCGTCAAAAAGGAAATCGTCTTCCTCATGGTCTACCTTCAATTCCAGACTGCCCTCTCCGTCAAATACCAGCATGAGCACTCCGCCCACATCCTCCGTGTACATCACGCACATGATCTGCAGTTCCTGGCGTATACTCTCCGGCAGGGCTTCAAACTCCGGATTCAAATAAAATTTTCGCTCATAGGAGCTGGCGGCACATAATACGATCTCTTCTTCCATAGCCTCATACATATCCATAAATCCCCCGAACCGAAACCTCTCCGGCGTAAACAGCCTCCTCGCTTCCGTCCTGCCTTCTCACCAGGAGTTCTCCGCCGTCGTTGATCCCCAGGGCCAGTGCCTGGTATGGTTCCTTTGCGCCGAGTATCCTGACCTCTTTCCCGCAGTTTACCAGAAGGCTGTTATAAGCCTCCCGAATCCCGGACAGATCTTCCGTCCTGAGAAACGTGTCATAATCCCGCTCAAAATACTTCATGATCTCTGCGATCAGGGTGCTCCGCTTCATGACCTGCCCGGTCTCGATCCGGAGGGAAGTCGCGGTTTTCGCGATCTCTTCCGAAAAAGAATCCATATTGACATTGATCCCCACCCCGATCACCACATGATTGATATAGTCGATCTCCGAGCTCATCTCCGTCAGGATCCCCACCAGCTTCTTTCCGTTCAGTACAATGTCATTGGGCCATTTGATCCCGATCTCCTGCCCGGTACACTTCCGAAGCGCCTCTGCGACACTGTATGCCATCACCAGGGTCAGCATGGGCGCCCTGGACGGAAGAAACCGGGGTCTAAGCAGAATCGACATATAGATGCTGCAGCCCGGCGGAGATTCCCATCCCCTGCCGCGCCTGCCACGTCCCGCGCTCTGCCGACCGGCCACCGCAAGGGTTCCGTGGGGCGCCCCTTTTTCTCCCAGCTCCTTTGCCCGGATATTGGTAGAATCCGTATCCGGGAAATAATAAATCTCCTGGCCCGCCCACCGCGTCTTCCCGGTGAGCAGGCTTTTCAGCTCTTCCTCAGACAGGACATCCGGAATATCCACGATCCGGTATCCCCTGTTCTTTACGGCCTCTACATGGTATCCTTCTTCCTTCAGCTGGTTGATGACCTTCCATACGGCGGTCCGGGATACGCCAAACTCCTCGCACAGCCTCTGCCCGGACACATAGCCCTCGCTCTCCCGGAGAAGCTTCAAAATCTTCGTTTTCAAAAATCTTCACCTATTCTCCCAGTGTGGCCACCATCACTGCTTTGATCGTATGCATCCGGTTCTCTGCCTCGTCAAAGACCTTGGACTGCTCAGACTCGAAGACCTCGTCCGTCACTTCCATGTCTTCAATCCCAAACCGCTCTCCCATCTGCTTTCCGATGGTCGTCTTCAGGTCATGGAAGGACGGCAGGCAGTGCAGGAAGATCGCGTTTGCAGAAGCATTTTCCATAACTTTTTTGGTCACCTTGTAAGGCGTCAGCGCCTGGATCCGCTTCTCCCATACCTCATCGGGTTCGCCCATGGATACCCATACGTCCGTATAGATCACGTCCGCATCCTTTGTTCCGCTTTCCACATCCTCTGTCAGGGTAATGGTCGCGCCGGATTCCGCCGCATAGCCTCTGCACAGCTCTACCAGCTCTTCACTTGGGAAGAATTCCTTTGTGGTGCATGCCACAAAATGCATCCCCAGCTTGGAGCATGCCACCATCAGGGAATTACCCATGTTGAATCTGGCATCTCCCATATAGACCAGGCGGATCCCCTCCAGCTTGCCGAACTGCTCCCGGATGGTCAGCATATCCGCAAGCATCTGGGTGGGATGAAATTCATTGGTCAGTCCGTTCCATACCGGAACCCCCGCGTACTCCGCCAGCTCTTCCACAATATCCTGACCGAAGCCGCGGTATTCGATACCGTCGTACATTCTGCCCAGTACCCGCGCCGTATCCTCGATGCTCTCCTTTTTGCCCATCTGAGAGCCGGTGGGCCCGAGATAGGTTGCTCCCATCCCCATGTCAAATGCCGCCACTTCAAACGCACAGCGGGTCCGTGTACTGTCCTTTTCAAAGATCAGCGCCACGTTCTTGCCTCTGTAATGGTCTACCGGGATTCCTTTTTTCTTCTTGTCCTTGAGATCTGCCGCCAGGTCAAGCAGATAGAGGATCTCCTCTTTTGTAAAATCCTTCAGTGTCAGAAAATTTCTTCCTTTTAAATTCATCTTCATTCCTCTTCTCTTTTTATTCTTTTTTATCTCTTGCAGCCAGTCTGTACGCAGATTGCCTGTGAATTACAATACCATATCAATCCTATAAATTCAATACTTTTCCAACTGTACGGTTGCAATCCGAAATCTGAGTTTTATGCAATTTATTGCAATAAAACTCAGATTTCGGATTAGCAGCCTACTCATAAATGAGCAAAAAACGGCTGCGTTAGCAGACGTACGAGTGCGTTAGCACGGTTTTTGCGAATGGATGAGTAGGTTGGATGCTCTAAAGAGCGTCCAACCGTACAGTTAGATTCCAGTCTACCTTCTCTGCCTGCTCACCTCGAACATCAGCACCGCAGACGCTACCGCGGCATTCAGCGATTCCGCCTGTCCTTCCATGGGGATGCGGATCAGCACGTCCGCGCATGCAGCCGCCTCCGGGCTCAGCCCGTTTCCTTCATTTCCGATGAGAAACGCGGTTCCCTGCCGGTAATCCTCCTCATCATATGTCCGCTCCCCGTCCAGATGGGCGGCATAGACACGGATGCCCAGCCTTTTCAGATGACCGGCCGCTCCGGGCAGGTCCTCCGTATATGCAAAGGGCATCCGGAAGATCGCGCCCATGGTAGAGCGTATGGTCTTCGGATTGTAAATGTCCGCACAGTCCCGGCTCATCAGGATTGCCGTCGCCCCTGCCGCCTCTGCGGTCCGGAAAATGGTCCCCAGGTTGCCCGGGTCCTGAATATTCTCCAGAAGCAGAATGTGCGCGGGCTTTTCCTTCTGCCCGCCGTGCCCCGGACATGCCGCCAGGATCTCTTCCTCCGTGAACACACGCTGGCGCACCACCGCCAGGATTCCCTGGGGTGTTTTTGTGTCCGAGATATATTCAAATACCTGGGGAGACACCAGCATCCTTTCCGCTTCGAAAATGGGTTCCTCCCGGTGCTTTTTATAAAATTCCTCTGTCACATACAGCTGTACCAGACGTTTGGCCGGAATCTCCCGGATCATGCGCAGCCCTTCCACAAGAAAGGTGCCCGTCTTCGTCCGCATCCGGCTTTTTTTCCGAAGCTGTATGATCTCCTTCATCCTCGGATTCGAGGTGCTGGTGATGATCATGCCATATTCCCCCATCGTTATTCAGATTGACTGCCAGTCCGCATTCTCTCAGACCTTGAACCGATACCCGACTCCCCAGATCGTCTCAATATACTGGGGGTGGGAGGTATCGTACTCGATCTTCTCCCGGATCTTCTTGATATGCACCGTCACCGTGGCGATGTCACCGATCGACTCCATATCCCAGATCTCCCGGAACAGCTCTTCCTTGGTATAGACATGGTTGGGATGTCCCGCCAGGAACGTCAGCAGGTCAAATTCCTTGGTCGTAAAGGACCGTTCCTCGCCGTTGACCCACACGCGTCTCGCCGTCGTATCGATCTTCAATCCGCGGATCTCAATGATCTCATTCTCCTCCACGTTGCTTCCGATCAGGCGCTCATATCTCGCCAGATGCGCCTTCACACGGGCTACCAGCTCGCTTGGGCTGAACGGCTTGGTCATATAGTCGTCGGCTCCCAGGCCAAGCCCCCGGATCTTATCGATGTCATCCTTCTTTGCGGAAACCATGATGATCGGGGTATTCTTGCTGTCGCGGACCTTCCGGCAGATCTCAAATCCATCCACGCCGGGAAGCATCAGATCCAGGATGATCAGGTCAAAATCCGCTTCCATGGCCTGCTTCAATCCAATCTCGCCGTCATTGGCAACCTCCACCTCAAAGTTGCTCAGCTCCAGATAATCCCGTTCCAGATCCGCAATGCTTTCCTCATCCTCAATAATCAAAATCCGTTTACTCATCCAATGGTACCTCCTGATATTTTCTTACTACAAAGCACATGACTGTTCCGCTGCCTTCCACGCTGGTCGCCCAGATATTGCCCCCGTGCTCCTCCACGATCTTCTGCGCGATGGAAAGCCCGATGCCGCTTCCCCCCTTGGAGGAATTGCGGGAGGCATCCGTCCGGTAGAACCGGTCAAAGATAAAGGGCAGATCCTTGGGCGAGATCCCTTTTCCGTTATCCCCCAGCTCGATCTGTATAAAATCTCCTACATCCTTTAGATCCATGGTAATCTTTCCCTTTGGCTTGTCCATGTATTTTAAGGAATTGGAGACCACGTTGTTGATCACCCTCCGAAGTTGCTCGGGATCTACAATGACCTTGGAATCCTCCTCCAGAAAGCAGTGGTATTCAAATTCCACATTTTTCGCTTCCAGCTCCAGATACAGGTCTTCGGCACAGTCCAGAAAATAATTCTTTGCGGATATGGTGGTAAAATTATAAGGGATCCGGTTCGTGTCGATCTTGGAGTAGAGAGTCAGCTCATTGATCAGCAGATCCATCTCATTCGCCTTATTGTATATCGTTTTGATATACTTGTCCATCTTTTCCGGCGTATCCGCCACGCCGTCCATGATTCCCTCCACATAGCCCTTGATGGCTGTGATCGGCGTCTTCAGATCATGGGAAATGTTGCTGATCAGCTCTTTGTTTTCCCGGTCAAATTCTACCTTTTCCTCGGCATTGGCTTTCAGGCGCAGCCGCATCTCCTCAAAATCCCGGCAGAGCTCTCCGAACTCATCATCCGCCTCCGCCGTGATCTCAAAGTCCAGGTTGCCGTCCTTGATATTCTGAGCAGCCTCCTGCAGCTTTGCCAGAGGCACGGAGACCGTCCGGTAGACCCAGTACACCAGAATCGCGGCCGTAAAAAATACAATGATCAGAAACATCTGCTGCAGCTCTCCGACCTCCCTTGGCTCAAATACCCTCCGTCCGATGATCAGAAAAACCGTGGGCAGGATCATCATTGCCATGAAAGCAATGATCAGCTTTGTTTTCAGCTTCATCTAATTCAGCGCTCCTTTCCGGCCATCCCTCTGTCATTCCCCCGTATCTGCTCCGTCTTCCCGCAGATACTCCTACCCATTACAGTAACACAAAACAGGCTGTCACCGCAAGGTTTTCAGCCCGTAATTTATCAAATATTAATATGCTGAGAAAAATTCCATAAGGACTTATCAGGAATACAGGAACCTTATTCTACAGATAAGCCTTCAGCACATCCACCTTATCCAGTTTTTCCCAGGACAGGTCCAGGTCGTTTCTTCCAAAATGTCCGTAAGCCGCTGTCTGCTTGTAGATCGGACGGCGCAGGTCCAGCATCTTGATGATGCCTGCCGGACGGAAGTCAAAATTCTCACGGATGATCTCTACCAGGCGTTCATTGGATACATGCCCTGTGCCGAAGGTGTCTACCATGATAGAGGTCGGCTGTGCCACACCGATCGCGTAGGACAGCTGGATCTCGCACTTCTTCGCCAGACCTGCCGCAACGATGTTTTTTGCCGCATAGCGCGCCGCATACGCAGCGGAACGGTCTACCTTGGTGCAGTCCTTTCCGGAAAATGCGCCGCCGCCGTGGCGTGCCATCCCGCCGTAGGTATCTACAATGATCTTTCTTCCGGTCAGTCCGCTGTCGCCGTGAGGTCCGCCGATCACGAAGCGTCCGGTGGGATTCACGAAGAACTTGGTCTTCTCATCTACCATCTCCGCAGGAATGATCACGTCAAATACATGCTTCTTGATGTCTGCGAAGATCTGCTCCTGAGTCACATCCGGGTCATGCTGTGTGGAAAGCACCACCGCGTCCAGACGCTGGGGAACTCCCGCATCATCATACTCTACCGTCACCTGGGTCTTGCCGTCCGGACGGAGGTAGGTCAGCGTGCCGTCCTTTCTCACCTTGGTAAGCTGCAGCGCCAGCTTGTGAGCCATGGCGATCGGATACGGCATATATTCCTCCGTCTCGTCCGACGCATAGCCGAACATCATTCCCTGATCCCCTGCTCCGATGGCGTCGATATCCTCCTCTGCAGGCGCCGCCGCCTTCGCTTCCAGCGCCTTATCCACGCCCAGCGCAATGTCCGCGGACTGCTCGTCGATCACGGTGATCACGCCGCAGGTCTCCGCGTCAAATCCATAATCCGCGCTGGTATATCCGATATCGCGGATCGTATTGCGCACGATCTTCTGCATGTCTACATAGGCATTGGTTGAAATCTCTCCCATTACCATGACAACGCCTGTCGTCGTGCATGTCTCGCAGGCCACGCGGCTCATGGGATCCTGTTCCATCAGCGCGTCCAGGATGGCGTCTGAGATCTGGTCGCACATCTTATCCGGATGTCCCTCTGTTACTGATTCTGATGTAAATAAGTGTCTTTCCATGTCAAATCCTCTCCTTCTCGGTACTTTCTCTTTTTTGTAGCCTAAGATCTTTTTATAAAAATAAAAAACAGCCTACAAAAAGCGGACTGTTTTATGGTCTAAACAATCCTCTTATTGTTCGATTGCTCGCTCAGGTTGGCACCTTCCGTTTTCACAGGGTTGCCGCAGCTTCACAGATCCTTTGTATCTCCACTGCTCTGAATAAGAGAAAGTCTATTTTATGAAATTGTATTTATCCCATATCGGAAACATGCTTTCGCATTCCGTATAAGATATAATTAGACTTTACACCGTATACTGCAAAATGTCAATATACAGATACAGGAAAATCTCAGAAAATCATTTTGAAAATTCTGGAAGCGCTGCACGGGTTGATCATCTCAGCTCACCTTCAAAACAAACTTCTGGATTTCCTTTTCACTGGCCACCTTCTCGATGATGCCGCCGATGCTCTGCAGCTTCTCCTCGAACCGCTCGTAGCCCCTCTGGATATACTTGATATCGTCCACGATCGTCACGCCGTCGGTCGCAAGCCCTGCGATACAGAGCGCCGCGCCTGCCCGGAGATCCGGCGCGCTGATCCTGGTACCGGAAAACTTCTCCACGCCCTCTATGGTTGCCGAGTTGCCTTCTACCTTGATGACTGCCCCCATCCTTGCCAGCTCATCCAGATATTTGAACCGGTTTTCAAAAATACTCTCCGTGATCGTACTGGTCCCGTTCGCCAATGCCAGGACCACCCCGATCTGGGGCTGCATATCTGTCGGATACCCCGGATACGGCAGTGTCTTAACCTGTGTGCTCCTGAGTCTTCCCTTTGCCACCACGCGGACAGCATCGTCAAATTCTTCGATCTCGCAGCCAATGTCCTTTAGCTTGGAGATGGTCGCATCCAGATGCTTCGGGATCACATTGAGCACCGTCACATCCCCCTTGGTAGCCGCCGCCGCAAACATAAAGGTTCCCGCTTCGATCTGATCCGGAATAATGGAATATTCGGACTTATGCAGGGAATGTACTCCGCGGATCTTGATCACATCCGTTCCTGCTCCCCTGATATTCGCTCCCATGCTGTTGAGGAAATTGGCAACGTCTACGACATGAGGCTCCTTCGCCACATTTTCCATGATCGTAAGGCCGTCTGCCATTGCGGCCGCCATCATCACATTGATGGTCGCGCCTACGCTGACCACGTCAAAATACAGATGCGTCCCCCGCATGTGCTCGGACTCCGCCACGATCTTGCCGTGCTCGATATCCACATCCGCGCCCAGTGCACGGAAGCCCTTCAAATGCTGGTCAATGGGCCTGCTTCCGATATTGCAGCCTCCCGGAAGCGCCACCTCTGCCTTGCTGTACTTTCCGAGCAGAGCGCCCAGCAAATAGTAAGATGCTCTGATCTTCTTTATATAATCATATTCAATATTAAAGTCTGTAATCGTACCTCCGTTGATCTTCACCCTGTGCCGGTCCAGTCTCTGCACGGTTGCGCCGATGCCTGAGATTGCCTCCAGCATTACATTAATATCATTGACATCCGGGAGGTTGTCAATCAATACCGTCTCATCTGTCATAATTGCAGCCGCAAGAATTGCAAGCGCCGCATTCTTCGCCCCGCTGATCTCAACTTCCCCTACCAGCGGGTTCCCACCCTTAATTACATACTGCTCCATTACCGCACCTCGATTATCCGATATTGTTACAATGACTGATTCTAAAAACCGCAATTGATCGGAACGATTTCAAAAATCTTTTATAGTATACCACAAAAATCCAATTTGTAAAATCTTTTTTCTCAGATGCAACGTTATAATTATAAAATTGTTAAATTTTTATTACAGAGAGCACTTTTCCTATTGTTTCCTCTATGGAAAGTTGATCCTCTTCTATCGTAATATCCGCATATTTTTCAAATAATTTTACCCGTTCCTCGTAAAGTTCCTGAAAACTCTGTCCTTCCCGCAATACAACGCCCCGCTGCTGCGGATTTCGGATCCTACGCCTGATCGTCTGATAAGAAACCTTCAGATAAATGACGGTTCCGATCTCCCGGAAGTGCCGCATTGCCTCGTCGCTGTAGACCACACTTCCCCCGGGAGCAATGACCGCATTTTCCACATTGAGGTCCCGGTTCACCTGATTTTCGATGGCAAGGAAGCCGTCCTCCCCGACCTCCGCAATGATCTCATGGAGCAGCTTCCCCTCCTGCTCCTGGATCATAAGATCTGTATCTACAAACCGCATCCCCAGCCGTTTCGCAGCCACCACACCGATCGTACTTTTTCCCACGGCAGGCATGCCGATAAAAATAATATTCTTTTTTTTCATATTGTATCTGTCTCCCGTATCAATAGAACTTCTGACGCAGCCTGCGGTTCTCGCTCCGCCGCTTATACAGCTCCTGAAAAAGCATCACATCGATCAGGTCCCGCAGCCAGTCCTGGCGCACCCGGCGGAACTGCTGTCCTTCCACACCCTTCATCTCCTGGGCCGAATCATTTTCTCCAAAGGGCCGTTCCTCCGCCTTTACCCGGTCGTAGATCCGGCCGCTCATCAGACGCAGCTGCAGCTGGTCGGGATATTCGTCATAGATCATGCTGTCCGGCCCGTCGCAGCGGTCGCACTCTTCCTCCACATAAGGCAGTACTCGTTTTGCCGTATCCGGATACAGGCTTCTCATGTATTCATAATCCCTTCGGTCCAGCCGTTCATCATCGTAGATAAAGGGCATGGGATACACCATGTAATATGGCAGTTTTCCTTCCATCGCTTCCACTTCCATTTCAGACATTTATATTTTCATTGTATGCAGAAGGAAGCGGTTTTGGTAATAATTTTCGAAATGCCTCTTTATAGGGAGGACGCGCGATCCCGTTTTCCGTGATGATCGCGGCGATCAGGCTGTGGTCCGTCACGTCGAAGCAGGGATTATACACCTTCACGGACTCCGGCGCCATGCGCGTCTCATACCACATCTCTGTGATCTCTTCCGGAGCGCGTTCTTCAATCGGAATCTCGTCCCCTGTCCCCAGCGTCATATCGATCGTGGATGTGGGCGCGCATACATAAAGCGGGACATTATACTGCTTTGCCACGCATGCCACAACGGAGGTTCCGATCTTGTTGGCCGTATCCCCGTTGGCCGCTACCCGGTCGCATCCCACAAATACGGCCTGAACCAGCCCTTTTTTCATGACAGCCGCAGACATATTATCGCAGATCAGAGTCACATCCATCCCCGCCGCATGCAGCTCCGACGCAGTCAGACGGGCGCCCTGCAGGAGAGGACGTGTCTCATCCACAAAGATGTGAAAATCATATCCCCGTTCCTGTCCCAGATACATGGGAGCCGTTGCTGTCCCGTACTTTACCGTGGCAAGCTGGCCTGCATTGCAGTGGGTCAGAAGCCCGTCTCCCGGCTTTACCAGAGTCAGCGCATGCTCCCCGATCCTCCGGCAGACCTCAATATCCTCATCGTGGATGCGGATGGCCTCTCTTTGAAGAAGGCGCCTGATCTCAGCGGTTCCTTCCGGCAGATGCGTCCTGACCACCTGTTCCATGCGGTCCAGCGCCCAGAACAGATTCACCGCCGTGGGGCGGGAGCCTGCAAGGTAATTCTTTGCCTTCCGGAACTCCTCATAAAAGAGCTGCGGATCATCCGTACCGATCTGCTCTGCCGCCAGATAAATCCCGATGGCCGCCGCAACACCGATAGCCGGAGCTCCCCGCACCTTCAAAAGCCGGATAGCCTCCCAGATATCCTTGAGATCCGTCAGAGAAAGCAGCTCAATCCTTCCCGGAAGCTGTGTCTGGTCGATGATCACCAATGCATACTTCTCAATATCCAGCGCGACCGTCTCGTAATCTAAAATATTTTTTTCTAAATTTTCCATATTATCAGCCATTTTTCTTTTCAATATCCATGATCATATTCACCCGGTTGACGTGGCGCTCTGCTCCGGAAAATTCTGTGCGCATCCACACATCCACGATCATTTTCGCCAGCTCCGCCCCTACGACCCTGGCGCCAAATGCCAGAATGTTGCAGTCATTGTGCTCTCTGGACATCCTGGCCGTAAACGGCTCGCTGCACACTGCCGCCCGGATTCCTTTTACCTTATTCGCTGCCAGAGAGATTCCCAGCCCGGTCCCGCAGATCAGAATCCCCCGGTCTACTTCCCCCTTTACAACCGCATTTGCCACGATCTCCCCATAGATCGGGTAGTCGCAGCTTTCTGTGGAATTCGTTCCGTAATCGATCACCTCGTGTCCGTTTTCCGTTAAAAATTCTATGATCTCTGCCTTCAGCTCCAGTGCCGAATGGTCATTTCCAATTCCAACTATCATAACCTTTATCCTCCTTTATTAATACAATGATGTACTGGCGTGCAGTATGGCGCACGGCCCGGGCAATCAGCCATGCTCTCATTGTAACAGATTTCGGGGTTGGTTACAATGTATAAATTCGCGGCGGCAATGGACACAGCTTTTCTATACTTTAGCCTGAAAAACACATGGATATGATACGATGTTTGTGGTAATATATCTGGTAGAGTCTCAGAGCAGAAGACATACCTTTCGTCTGAGAAATTTCCAACTGTACGGTTGGAAATCTTTCCCATTGCATCCACACGGGTAGAAAAATTTCTTAAAAGAAAATAGAATGGAGAATGATCATGCAAAACTTACCAATTGAGATTTCGCAGCTTTTTGAATTTCTGGAAAACGGCACCTCCGCTTTTCATGTAACTGCCCACAGTAAAAAAGTCCTCATAGAAGCAGGCTTTTCTGAATTAAAGCTCAATGCTCCCTGGACGTTGGAGCGAGGCGGGCGTTATTTCTGCTGTCCTTTTGATACCACACTTTACGCTTTTACCATCGGTGAGGAATGCGATCTGTCCAACGGCATTCATATCGGAGGCGCGCACACGGATTTTCCTGCCATCAAGGTAAAGCCGAACCCGGAAATATTTACTCACGGATACATGCAGCTAAATACGGAGCTTTACGGCGGTCCGATCTTAAGCAGCTTTTTCGACCGCTCCCTGTCCCTGGCAGGAAAGGTGGTCACACGCGGCCCCTCTTATGACCGTCCTGTCGGCCATCTGATCGATTTTCAGCGTCCCGTGGTCTGTCTGCCGAACCTGGCCATCCATATGAACCGTACAGCCAATGAGAAGGGCTCCCCTGTCGATAACCAGAAGCATCTCCTTCCCATCCTGGGGACTCTGGATGATATGCTGAACAAGGATTCCACCCTGATCAAGCTGCTGGCAGAGGAACTGGATGTGGATGCAGAGGAGATTCTGGATTATGACCTGTGCCTTTATAATCTGGATCGGCCAGAACTGGCGGGTATCACAGAGGAATTTATCTCCGCTCCCCGGCTTGACGATATCACCTCCGTCTGCGCGCTGGTACACGGACTGGCCGAAAACCATAACCGGAGCAGGGTCAATCTGGTCTGCCTGTTTGACAACGAGGAGATCGGCAGTCTCAGCAAGCAGGGCGCAGATTCCTTCCTCCCTGCCGTGATCATCGGGAAGATCTGGCAGGCCTTCGGAAAGAGCATGATCGACTGCATGGCGGACCTGTCGGAGGGTCTGATGGTGTCTGCGGATGTCGCCCATGCCTATCATCCCAACTATCCTGCGGTCCAGGATATCACCAACTATCCGGTCATGAACCAGGGCTTTGTGTTCAAGTCAGCCAGCAATCAGTCCTATGCCTGGGACTGCGAAGCGCTGGGCGCCATGATCGCCCTTTGTGAGGAAAAGCAGATCCCATATCAGCGTTTTGCCAAGCACTCCAATACAAAGGGCGGCGGAACTATCGCTTCGATCCTGTCCTCCCATCTGCCCGTCAAGACTGTTGATACCGGGGCCGGCATCCTTGCCATGCATTCCAGCCGGGAGATGATGGGTATTAAAGATCAGATCGCGCTGAGCCGGTTTGCGAAGGCATTTTTCGAGTAGTTCTAGCTGTACAAAGGGACTGATTTAGAAATTTAAACCAGTCCCTTCTCTATTCATCATTTCTGTTTTTACCAAATCCATATCCGCCAAAAGCACCAACTACAACGCCTCCAACTGTATAAATAATCTTTTCCATAACATCTGGATTATCCTTTAACAAAATAACTAAAAAGATAAAAAATACCATGGCCACAATCATTGTTAAAAAGGTAAATACTTTTCTATGAAATTTCTCAGCATAGCTATTTTTCATTTCTAATTCCGCACCATCTAAATACTTAGAAATATGGTCCGGTGTCAGCTTTTTCATCACCGCGGTTTCAGGTGAAGGTAAACTACGACGCATCTGAACTGATGAAGAAATAATCATTCTTTCTATAACTTTTCTATGCTCTGGTGGGACACTTTCAAGAACATCTTCTAATTCAGCTTCTTCCAAATTATCTTTATCTACATTTTCTAAAGACTGTGTTTCTTTATCATTTTGTTCCCTATTTTCTTCCAAATTAATTTGCCTCCTCAGAAAATCCCTGAATAATCATTTGCGTCATACATCCTATGGTTGACTGCATTTTGTCGGCTATATCATTTCCTACTGTAGATGCAACATATGCTTGGATCTCTATGTCTTTATGCTTTGGAAATCTCGGCTCAAAATTTTTATAAAATGATCTCCCTGGCTTCTTCTTAGTTAAATACATATTAAAACCTCCTTTTCTCATGAGCACCTCCACATATAAAGTATGCCCAAAATATTGAAAATTGACTTAGCATTAACACATCATTGTTATGTGTCATTTCTTTTTTTGTATTTATTATAGCATTTTTTTCTTGTCTTGTCTCAAAAAAATGAAATATGCTAATTATTCAGAGCCATCTTAGAGCCACTTTTCAAATAATATTGCTATTTTAGCAAAAAGGGACTTTCTGAAATCCCAGAAAGCCCCATAAAGTCCAGCTTTTTAAAAATTATTCAATAATCTTAGCTACTGTACCAGATCCTACTGTACGTCCGCCTTCACGGATAGCGAAACGAAGACCTTCCTCCATAGCTACCGGATGGATCAGTTCAACTGTCATCTCTACGTTATCTCCAGGCATACACATCTCTACGCCCTCCGGCAGATCGCAGACACCAGTCACGTCTGTTGTTCTGAAATAGAACTGCGGTCTGTAGTTGTTGAAGAACGGTGTATGACGTCCACCTTCATCCTTTGTCAGTACGTATACCTGGCAGGTAAACTTTGTATGACACTTTACGGTACCTGGTTTGATCAGAACCTGACCTCTTTCGATCTCTGTTCTCTGTACGCCACGGAGCAGTGCACCGATGTTATCACCTGCACGAGCCTCGTCAAGCAGCTTACGGAACATCTCGATACCAGTTACAACAGTCTTGCGGATATCCTCATGGATACCGATGATCTCTACTTCGTCAGATACGTGAAGTGTTCCACGCTCTACACGGCCTGTAGCAACAGTTCCACGTCCTGTGATGGAGAATACGTCCTCTACAGGCATCAGGAACGGCTTATCTGTATCACGCTCCGGTGTCGGGATCCACTCGTCAACAGCCTTCATAAGCTCCATAACCTTGTCGCCCCATTCGCTGTCCGGATCTTCCAGAGCCTTCAGAGCAGAACCCTGGATAACAGGAGTGTCATCTCCCGGGAACTCATACTCGTCAAGCAGCTCACGGATCTCCATCTCAACCAGTTCAAGCAGCTCTTCGTCATCAACCATATCGCACTTGTTCATGAATACTACGATATACGGAACGTTAACCTGACGGGAAAGCAGGATATGCTCTCTTGTCTGAGCCATAACTCCGTCTGTAGCAGCTACAACCAGGATCGCGCCGTCCATCTGAGCAGCACCGGTGATCATGTTCTTAACGTAGTCAGCATGTCCCGGGCAGTCAACGTGTGCATAGTGACGGTTGTCTGTCTCGTACTCAACGTGAGCGGTAGAGATTGTGATTCCACGCTCTCTCTCTTCCGGAGCCTTATCGATGTTGTCGAAAGCCACCTCTGCGTTACCTTCTACTCTCTTAGACAGAACCTTTGTGATCGCTGCTGTCAGAGTTGTCTTACCATGGTCAACGTGGCCGATGGTACCAATATTAGCATGTGGTTTTGTTCTTTCAAATTTAGCTTTAGCCATTTTGAATGTCCTCCTTAATAATAGCACCTGTCTATCAGGCATTTTTAGATTGTTTCGGTTTTTTTACTCGGCTATCCTTGATTATATTTCAAACTCATAGGTTTTTCAAGCCTTTTTCAAAAATATTTAATCGTTTTTGTTCGATAATACCTTTTCTGTGACTGACTTCGGAACCGGTTCGTAGCTTTCGAAGAACATGGAGTAGTTTCCGCGGCCCTGTGTTCTGGAACGCAGGTCAGTCGCATATCCGAACATCTCGGACAACGGTACGAATGCGCGCACGATCTTGCCGCCGCCCAGGTCGTCCATACCTTCGATCCGTCCGCGCCGTGAGTTGATATCTCCGATGATATCTCCCATATACTCTTCCGGCATGGTCACTTCCACCTTCATGATAGGCTCTAACAGGATCGGAGCGCCCTTCTTCATTGCATCCTTGAATGCAAGAGAACCTGCGATGTGGAATGCCATCTCACTGGAATCGACTTCATGGTAGGAACCGTCGTATACATTCGCATAGATGCCGACTACCGGGAATCCGCCCAGGATACCGGACTTCATCGCTTCCTCGATCCCTTCGCCTACCGCCGGAATGTATTCCTTCGGAATCGCGCCGCCGACAACAGAAGATTCGAACTTGTAAATCTCTTCTCCGTTGACATCCATGGGTTCGAATTTCACCTTACAATGTCCGTACTGTCCGCGTCCGCCGGACTGCTTCGCGTACTTGCTGTCTACTTCCACAGGCTTGGTGATGGATTCCTTGTAAGCAACCTGAGGTGCGCCTACATTGGCCTCTACCTTGAACTCACGCAGCAGTCTGTCTACGATGATCTCCAGATGAAGCTCTCCCATACCTGCGATGATGGTCTGTCCTGTATCCGGATTGGTGTGTGCACGGAATGTCGGGTCTTCCTCCGCAAGCTTCGCGAGGGACTCTCCCAATTTGCCCTGGGATGCCTTGGTCTTCGGCTCGATCGCGAGCTCGATTACCGGCTCCGGGAATTCCATGGACTCCAGGATGACCGGATGCTGATCGTCACAAATGGTATCACCTGTGGTAGTCAGCTTAAATCCGATGGCTGCCGCGATATCTCCGGAGTACACCTTATCCAGTTCCTGTCTCTTGTTGGCATGCATCTGAAGGATACGGCCAACACGTTCCTTTTTGCCCTTCGTTGCGTTCAGTACATAAGAACCGGAGTTCACAGTACCGGAATACACACGGAAATAAGCTAATTTTCCTACGAACGGGTCTGTCATGATCTTGAATGCCAGTGCGGAGAACGGCTCTTCGTCAGAAGAATGTCTTACGACTTCGTTTCCGTCCGGATCCACGCCCTGAATCGGCGGGATGTCTGTCGGTGCCGGCATATATTCAAGAATCGCGTCCAAAAGCTTCTGGACACCTTTATTTCTGTAAGCGGTGCCGCAGCAAACCGGTACTGCAGTACACTCGCATGTTGCCTTGCGAAGCACTCTCTTCATGTCCTCGATGGACGGCTCATTGCCTTCCAGGTATTCCATCATGAGGTCATCGTCCAGATCGCAGATCTTCTCTACCAATTCTGAACGGTACAGCTCTGCTTCGTCTTTCATTTCTTCCGGAATCTCCGTAATGGAAATGTCATCGCCCTTTTCATCGTTATAGATGTAGGCTTCCATCTCCATCAGGTCAATGATTCCCTTAAAATCATCTTCCTTGCCGATGGGCAGCTGAAGACAGATTGCATTCTTGCCAAGTCTGGTTCTGATCTGATCTACTGCATTGTAGAAATCTGCTCCAAGAATATCCATCTTGTTGATGAATGCCATTCTTGGTACATTATACGTGTCAGCCTGACGCCATACGTTTTCTGACTGCGGCTCAACACCGCCCTTTGCGCAGAATACGCCGACAGCACCGTCCAGAACACGGAGTGAACGTTCTACCTCTACGGTAAAGTCAACGTGTCCCGGCGTATCAATGATGTTGATACGATGCTCCAGAGCGCCTTCCTTCGGCTTTGTATGGTCCTCCAAAGTCCAGTGACAGGTTGTGGCAGCAGAAGTAATCGTGATACCCCTCTCCTGCTCCTGCTCCATCCAGTCCATGGTAGCAGTTCCTTCGTGAGTATCGCCGATTTTATAGTTCACACCGGTATAGTAAAGAATACGTTCTGTCAGTGTTGTCTTACCCGCATCAATGTGAGCCATGATACCGATGTTCCTGGTTCTCTCTAATGGGTATTCTCTTCCAGCCAAAATCTTCTCCTCCTATATTTATGCAACTTTAAAATCTGTAATGTGCAAACGCCTTGTTTGCCTCTGCCATCTTATGCATATCTTCTTTTCTTTTTACAGATGCGCCTGTGTTGTTGGACGCATCCAGGATCTCATTCGCAAGCCTTTCTTCCATGGTCTTCTCGCCTCTCTTGCGTGAGAACATGGTCAGCCAGCGCAGAGCCAGAGCCTGTCTTCTGTCCGCTCTAACCTCGATCGGCACCTGGTATGTGGCACCGCCGATACGTCTTGCTTTTACTTCCAGTACAGGCATGATGTTGTTCATTGCTTCCTCGAACACATCGATCGCCGGCTTGTCAGCCTTCGCTTCAACTCTTTCAAATGCTCCGTATACAATCTTCTGAGCTACACCCTTCTTACCATCCAGCATAATGTTGTTGATAAGCTTGGTAACAACCTTATTGTTGTATATTGGATCCGCTAATACATCTCTTTTTTGAGTATGTCCTTTACGTGGCACGGTCCTTCCCTCCTTAATCATCATTTTCCGGATAACCGGAGATTAAATCATCGGTACTCACATGTGTCTCTCTATGGAAATCGCATTGGAACTGTAGGGAAATAAGCTGAACCAGATGCGCAGGATCTTTCTTCGTCAGTACCTGTCAAAAACCGGAGATGTACCGGGGTACATTGAGGATTTTTGACATGTGCTGCCGGAGAAAAAGACAAGCAGATGGTTTAGATTATTTTCATACAGTTTCATGGCATGTGCTCGTGGCTGAAAGGGACCAATCTATGCCCGGGGCTGCCGGGCAGTATAATCCGCAACCTACGATTCATCATAGTTCTGTTTGTGATACGATTTAACTTTGTAGTCTTCGGTAGTTCTTCGCTGCTTCACAAGGAAGTTCTTCGCCGCTTCGCATCGAAGAACAAAGTAAACACTAAATTCATGACGCGCATGCGTCATTTATTAAGTGTTTACTTTTTAGCGTCTTTTGGTCTCTTTGCGCCGTACTTGGAACGTGCCTGTCTTCTCTTGGCAACTCCCGCCGTATCAAGCGTACCTCTGATGATGTGGTATCTTGTACCAGGCAGGTCCTTTACTCTTCCTCCACGGATCATAACTACGCTATGCTCCTGCAGGTTGTGTCCTTCACCCGGAATGTAGCTTGTTACTTCGATTCCATTAGACAGACGTACTCTGGCGATCTTCCTCAGAGCAGAGTTCGGCTTCTTCGGTGTCGCTGTCTTTACTGCGGTACATACACCTCTCTTCTGCGGTGCGGATGCATCTGTCGCACGCTTCTTCAGAGAATTGTAACCCTTCTGAAGTGCAGGTGCCGTAGATTTCTTCTCAGAAGTCTGACGTCCTTTTCTAACTAACTGGTTAAATGTTGGCATTTTTTCACCTCCTACGATTCTTTCGTTTTTCCCGTATGTGATACAGACTTTTGTACCATACGGAAATGGCTGCAGATAATTCTCATTACCTATATCCCCGTTGGACTTCTGATGCCCGACAGGGTAATTCCGTACACAAAAATGAATGCATCTCCGTGCACGCTAGACTAGTTTATTACGTTTTTTTCAGAAAGTCAAGGACTTTTGGAGAAAAATGTGGTAAACTCAGGATATATGGAAAAAGGATTTGGAAAGGAGACGAAGGATGAACTTTTTAGAAGAGAGAATTTTGAGCGACGGCATGGTAAAAGAGGGAAATGTATTGAAGGTAGACAGCTTTCTGAATCACCAGATGGACATCGGACTGTTTGACCAGATGGGGGCGGAATTCAAACGGCGCTTTGCGGACACGCCTGTTACGAAGATCCTGACCATCGAGGCTTCCGGAATCGGGATCGCCTGTCTGGCCGCACGGCATTTCCAGGTGCCGGTCATATTTGCGAAGAAGTCAAAAAGCATCAACCTGGAAGGGGATATGTATGTGGCAGAGGTAGAATCCTTTACGCATAAATGTAAAAACAACGTGATCGTGGCACAAAAGTTTCTGGATTCCCGGGACCACATCCTGATCATTGATGATTTCCTGGCAAACGGCTGCGCGCTGCAGGGGCTGATCCAGATCACCCAGATGGCCGGAGCTACGGTAGCCGGGATCGGGATCGCGATTGAAAAGGGATTCCAGCAGGGCGGACAGATCATACGGAATCTCGGATTCCAGCTGGAATCCCTGGCGATCGTGGAGAGCATGGACGCGGAGACCGGTGTCATCACATTCCGGGAGCAGGCATAATACGGCGCAGGAATCGCAATATAAATAAGAACTTAGAGCTGTCCGCAACCCAAAATCCGGAAGGACATACATAATATTTCATAGAAGTGAGGCGATCGTATATGGAAAGGAACGGGGAAATGATCCAGAAGCTGAAGGACGTAAAAAGTATACTGGTTTCCAAAGAACTGCGCGGCGACGACTGGGACGATATGCAGGCGGCCGTGTCCAGACTGGAAGAAGTTGTTTCTTATATTAATGACTGCAGCGGAAAAGGGATTGAGTTCTAAATTTACACAATGCGCTGGTTCAGGTACGGCAAATGATTTTTTAAGGACTGCTCAGGCGGTCCTTTTTTTCATATCGTCTGTTCTGATTTACCGCCCTAAAAATTTCATATTTACTTGACAATTCACTTGACAATTCCAGACTATTAGTGTAGTCTATAATTAGACTATTGCAATAGTATGAAAGCAGGTGTATCGTATCATGAAATTTTATGATTCCGAATTAAAGGTAATGGATTTATTATGGCGGAACGGAGCATTGTCCGCAAAGCAGATTGCCGATGAGCTGAAGCATTCCATCGGCTGGAACAAAAATACCTCCTACACGGTCATCAAGAAGCTGGTGGATAAAGGAGCCGTCAGACGCACGGAGCCCGGTTTTTTCTGCACCCCGCTGATCGAGCAGGAAGCCGCAAGACAGTCGGCATTGACAGAGGTTTTGGATAAGTTTTACCAGGGTTCCGTGGGGCTTTTATTCGCATCGCTGCTGACCCGCGAAAGCTTATCTCCGGAGGAAGTGGAACAGCTTCGAAGCATGATCGAGGAAAGGAAATAAGGTGAAGGCATATGGCAGTATTACAGTTTAAGACGGCCCTGCTCATCCTGGGAGCTGCTGCCGGGAGGAAGCACCTCATCCGCTCCTTTTGTCCGCGCACCCTGGAATGCCTGTGGATGCTGATCGGTATACGGCTCCTGCTTCCGCAGGACATCGGTATTCCGATCCTGAGCATCCCGCATTCACCAGAGCAGTATTCCTATGGTCTGGCTGCCGGACTGCCGGATTGTCTCATATGGATACTCCGGGGCGGAACCGGGATCGCTCTTCTGATTCTTCTGGCAGACTATATCTGTTTTTACAGCCGGATGAAGCAAAAAGAAGTACTGCAAAATGAGATCGTCTGCCGCTGGGCAGAGTCGCATTCCTGCAGACCGCATTTTTGTATATATACTTCGCCCGCGGCCGTCTCGCCGATCGTATATGGCCTGCTCTGTCCGAAGATCGTCCTGCCCGCGCAGCAGTACAGCGCTGCTCAATACGAATATATTTTGCTGCATGAGTGGATGCATATCCGGCGGCTGGACCTGTGGAAGAAGGTATTTATGATAACAGCCGCGGTACTGAACTGGTACAATCCGGCATGCTGGCTGATGCTGCTGCTCTTCAATCGGGATCTGGAATTGGCCTGCGATGCGGATGTGCTCCGGACATTAAGTAAAGAAGAACATGCAGGATATGCACATACTCTGCTGGACTGTTATTGCCGGATGACTCCGTCCGCCATATTGGGAACCGGATTTTTAAGCGGATTACTTCAAGAAAGGATTGGTGCAATCATGAATCAGAAAAAAATGTCTATAAAAACAAAATGCTGTGCAGTATTTCTTTTAGCAGGGCTGTTCCCGGCAATATTTGGAATCATCTCTGTCCATGCCGAGATGCCGGAGGAAATGCCCGCTCTGGTCGGAAAAACACTTCCGGAGGCAGAGTCACTTTTGCAGGAAGCCGGGCACGAGTATGCATGGAGTGTTGAGGATGCCAGTACAACGATGCATTAATAATCGAGTAAACATCGCCCGCTACAACATCGCTGCGTTGGAATCAGCCAACGATGCTGTCGGTTGATCGGCCTTATCAGCACTTTTGGTCAAAAAGGAAGAAGCCCGTAGGAATATCTAGTACTCCATCCGGCCAGAAATTGAACTCCTGACTGGATGGGGTACCAGCGATTTCTGCGGAATTCTTCTTTTTTCCTTTTCTAATCCCCTTTGTCATTTCTTTGGCGGATGAGCACGGATCCCTTCATTCAGGAACTGCTGGCAAATCGGGAAAAATTTTTGAAAAAATTGTAATCTTTTCTTTCATTTTGAGACAAGATGTGCTATAATAACCAAGTCGGCAAGAAATCGACGTGATTGGGGTATTAGCGCAGTTGGGAGCGCGCAACATTCGCATTGTTGAGGCCAGGGGTTCGAATCCCCTATACTCCATGACAAAAAGCATAGCATGAACGGGCAGGTTCGGCTATGCTTTTTTTATATTTTGGGAAACAAAAAAAGCGGGTGATGGGAATCGAACCCACGTATCCAGCTTGGAAGGCTGGTGTTCTACCATTGAACTACACCCGCATGATCTGTCTATTCAGTTTGACATTAAATACCGGAATCCTTAATATGTGGACTCCGGTAATCTTCACCGAGTGCGGAAGAAGAGACTTGAACTCTCACAGGATAAACTCCCACTAGAACCTGAATCTAGCGCGTCTGCCATTCCGCCACTTCCGCTCGACGAATGATAGTATATCATATACCCTGATATTTGTAAACCCCTATTTTAAAATATTTTCAAATTTTTCGTATTTTTTGTAAATTCATGTAAATAAGAATATGGCAAATTTCAGCTGTTCTTAATAAATGTCGTACTGCACTTCGGGCATTTGACCTCGATCTTTCCTTTTCCCCTCGGAATCCGGATCTTCTGCTTGCACTCCGGGCATCTGTAGATGTGGTAGACTTTTCTCTGCCGCAGCATGGAAATCTGCTTCCGGAAAAATCTGCGGATCCCGCTGGTGCGGACAAGAAATGCCTGATTCTGGGCATAACATTTTGTCACATTTTTTGAGATCAGCCGATAATAGCAGTAGATGATGACCGACCAGCCGATCAGAAAGCAGACCAGGCCGGTATTCTTCCCCGTGAATGCTGATGAGATCAGAATCATGACCAGACCTGCTGCCATGAGAAACTTTGTAAGCGCATCTGCCCCATAGGCTCCGTATCTTCCCTGCATAAAATGTATGATTTTTTCTTTCATTGCCAGCCCACCTTTATGTTTTTTCATCTGAAATCTCCGGCCAGTCAAAAGCTCCGCATATAAAACGAAGCTTTTGACTACCGGATTATGAATTTGTATGACTGCTATTTTCCACTGTTTTTTCAAAATTGTCAATAAATTTCATATAAAATCTTATAAAATCGACATCATGTAGTCACTGATCATTCCGGAACCATACACTACGCTGCACATCCACTGTCATCCTTTTCACTCTGTCTCTGCCGCATCCTCTACATTCAGGATGTTGTCACACACATCCACAGAGATCAGGTACACGATCCGGGAATCATTCAGCATGACATATCGGTTTCCTTCCCCGTCCTCGCTGCCGATATACAGCGTCAGGATCTGTTCTTCCTCGTCCTTTGTATAGGTTGCCTCCACAGTCGTCCGGGAAGCTTCGTCCAGGCCGAAGCCCTTCAGGTCTTTGTCCTCTACGGAATAATCCGCCGCAGAGCTCAAGGTGACCGCGCCGAGACCGCCTGCCACGGCAGCAATATTTTTCGCGTCATCCTCATTTTCCGAATCATATGTGGTCGTCTCGCCGCCGCGCGTGATCACTTCCTTTTTCAGATTGCCGCTCCCGATATTCGGATAGTCGTCCAGCTGCGCCATTTCCTCCAGCGTATGCTGCAGCGTTCCGGTTACGGAGCTGCTGACGGTGTAGATCTTCTCCGTCGTTTTGTTCAGAAGATAATAGGCCTCATCCACTGCGTTTCCTATACTCAGCTCCGTCTCCTTTCCGTCCGTGTCCGTCAGCTTCACCGTATAGGCGGGGGCATCCAGGCCGTAAGCTTCCAGATCATCGCCGTCTTTCAGCTCCCGCAGAGCTTCCAGCTTTCCAAAGGATGAGACGATCTGTTCCGGGTAGGTCTGGGCCAGCGGAAAATCCGGATCCTGCTGATAGATCCAGGTGTCCTCCTTCTTTTCAAACGTGAACTCGCCGCTTTCTGTCTGATAGCTGACCGAATCCACTTCGCTGATATCTGTTGCATAGATCTTAGCCGCTTCCTCCTCGGCTTCCTGCTTTTCTTCCTGCTTCTGGTTATGATTTTTCATCAGGAAAAGGATCACCAGAAGCAGGGGCAGGATCAGAAGAAGGCACAGCAAACGTTTCTTTTTTTTCTCCATAGATCCCTCCTGCTGTTTTACGCTTTTCTCCGCTTAAACCATACGGTGAATCCTCCCGCGAGGATCACCAGCGGGATTCCGAATATTGCGAACAGGCTCAAAAGTCCGACATGCTGGATCGTATTGTACTGCACTGCCAGGCTCTTCGGCTCGATGGACAGGTTTTCCACTCCGTCAAAGTTTGCCGTCACCGCATTCATAAACAGGGTCGTATTTTCCAGGGTCGTAAATGTTTCCGTAAGCTGGGAATCGATCATATTCGCCGAGGAGATCACGGTCAGGCGGGTCTCCTTTGTTTGATCGTCCGCATTGCCGCCATCTTCTGCCGACTCATCTCCATTCCCGCTGTCCGAATCCCCTGTACCGCTCACCGTCTCCGTCGCCACAGCCCCCAGCGTATAGGTTCCGTCTGTCTGCGTTTCCTCGGTCACAGCCGCGCCGGAATTGCTGGTGGTCATAAAAGAGGTGGCGGATATCGTATCCCGCGCCGGGTCTGTCAGATTCAGCCCGTGTGCATTGATCAGCAGCACCATTTCCGAAGCCATGCCCTTCGCCATATCTCCGCTCAGGCTCAGCATGGGGAAGATATAAAATGCATTTCCCTGGTAGCAGCGCTGAGGATCCGCGATATAGCCGTCCGCAGCCTCCATGCCGTATTCCTTCATGACAGCCGCCAGGTTGGGCAGCTCCGTGGCGTTGGTCTCTCCCAGCAGGAGCAGCATTTTGCCGCCTTCTGCCAGATAGGAAAGCACTGCATCCCTTTCCTCCTCCGTCAGGTCATTGGCCGGCGCGTTCATCAGAAGCAGATCGCAGTCCTCCGGGATATCCTGGTTCATCAGCAGATTCCACTCCGATACCGTATAGTTGTTCTTATCCATCAGCTCGGTGATATTTGCGGGAAGCGTGCTCTCTCCATGTCCGGCGGTACGGTAGATCTGCTTTTCTTCTTCGCTGGTCACATAATTGACCGCGCTGGTAAGCTGCCCCTCTCCGTCGAACTCATTTTCCGAAATGCTGCCTGTATAATAATAGGAAGAATAGTCTACCACCACGATCTGGTCAAATGTCACCGCCGTGGTTCTATCAGTCTCTTCGCAGGATACAATGATCGAATTTTCAGACGCATCATAATCCTGCAGCGCGGAAGGATGCAGCACCGGGTCGATCCATTCCACTTTGATATATTTTGAAAGGGAAGCATATTTACTCAGAAATGTCCGGATCCTTTCGTCCGTCTCCTCCTGCACGGCGAGTACCGTGAACTTCACCTCCGTATCCAGGTCCTTCAGGAACTCCCTGCTCGTATCCGTAATCTCGTAAATCTTTGAATTGCTGACGTCAATGCTGCGGTATTTCTCCGGAAGCTGACCAAAGATCAGATTGACCACAACCACGATCGCAACCACTACTGCCGTCAATCCCACGCTGTACATGCCATGCGCTGTTCCTGTCGTATGAAATAATCTTTTCATTTTTTCCACGGTCTGTTCCTCCTAACTCCAACGTCTTTTCTGGATCGTCTGTACGGTCAGGAATATAAATACCGTAATCACAGACAGATACAGGATGATCCCGCTCAGATCCACGATATGATTCTGCGTAATTCCCGTAAATACATCCGCAAAGGCAAGCTTTCCAAGCAGCTTTGACAGCAGATTTTCAAACAGTGCGGGCTTCACAAAATACGCGGTGACACACCCGATCACGCAGACTGCCTCCATGACGGCGCTCAGCACCCAGTTCAGCGTCATTTGCCAGATATACAGGATGATCACGCTCAGTATGAGCAGCAGCCCCACCAGGCAGCCGGAAGCGGAGGACGGCAGGAAGCTTACGATCCCGTTCCACAGATACAAAAGCAACAGGACTCCGAAGGTACTGACGAAGGCAATGATCTGGCTCTCCGTCAGGGTGGACAGAAACATGCCGATGGCAAGGTATACACAGCCCAGCATGAAGAATACCCCGATGGAAATATAATCCACCTTCAGGTATGCCGTCCCGTTCATTTTTATGATCAGCGGAAACAGGCAGAAGATCACGTTGGGCACCGCGACCACAGTAGCCATCGCAAAATATTTTCCCAAAACCACTTTCGTCAGACTGACCGGCGCCGTCAAAAGGAGCTGATCCGTCTTGTTCTTCCGTTCCTCCGAAAAGCTCCGCATGGTGATCAGCGGGATCCCTACGATAAAGACGATCAGGGAACCGGATAATGTATAGGAAAAATACGGATACCCTGCGGTCAGGTTATAGGCTGTAAAATAAATCCCCGTAAAAAGTACCAGAAACGCAACAAATACGCATCCGATCATCGACTGAAAGTAGGAACGCAGTTCCCTCTTATAAATCGCCAGCATCTGCAGCCGCCTCCTCTCCCTGTGTCAGTTCCATGAATACCTCTTCCAGACTTGCTTTGGATGTTTTCAGCATGAGGAGCGGACAGCCTGCTTCTGCAAATGCAAGGAATATGGATTCGCGGATATCCTGCTCCCCTTCGGAAGCCGCTGGCCCCATCTCGATCTTCGCGTATGTCGTATGCTCCGCTGTCCTCTTTAGCTCCAGCTTTTCGATCCCGGTGATACCGCGCAGGATCCGCCGTACTTCTTCCGGTTCTGCTTTGGTCTCGATCTCCAGACTGTTCTGTCCGGCCATCAGATGCTCCAGGTTGTCGGGCGTATCGCTGGCCACCAGCTTGCCCCTGGAAATGATCATGATATAGTCGCAGACCTCCCGCACCTCCGCCAGGATATGGGAGCTGAGGATCACCGTGTGCTCCTTTGCCATGTCCCGGATCAGTTCCCGGATCTCGATGATCTGCTTGGGGTCCAGCCCCACGGTAGGCTCATCCAGGATGATGATATCCGGGAATCCCAGGATGGCCTGAGCCAGCCCCACCCTCTGACGGTAGCCCTTGGACAGATTCCTGATCAGGCGATATTCCACGTCCTTGAGTTTTGTGATCTCCATCACCTGACCGACTGCGTTTTCCCGCTCTTTCCTCGGGATTTCCTTTAACTCTGCCGCAAATTCCAGATATTCCTGTACGGTCATATCCATGTACAGGGGCGGAAGCTCCGGCAGATACCCGATATGTTTCTTGGCTTCCTCGGGTTCCTTTAAGATATCATGTCCGTCGATGACAACCTCGCCCTCCGTTGCTCCCAGATAGCCGGTCATGATATTCATGGTGGTTGATTTTCCGGCGCCGTTCGGCCCCAAAAAGCCGTAGATTCTCCCTGGTTCCAGCTGAAAATCCAGGTGATCTACGGCAAGATGGGTTCCATATTTTTTCACTAAATTCTTTACCTCAATCAAATCCTTACCTCCCTAGCGATGTGATGTGTTCCATAGGACTGGTATGCATCAGTTCCCTCCAGCATACGCTGGTATGTAAAAGAACCGCACAAAAATAACCTGGTTAAGCGGTATCTCTGTTCAGGTTATTTTTGTACGGTTATTAAGGTAGCAAATGTTTGTGAAATTTTTGTGTATGAAGTGTGAGAATGTTGTTTACGTTACATGGTACATGTTCTTACATTTTCTCCGCATAAACACGGACGATCTCCATAAATGCCTCCCCGTACTTGTCGTACTTCACCTTCCCGATTCCGTTGATCTCCAGCATGGCATCCTGGGTCGTCGGCAGAAATGTACTCATTTCCTTTAAGGTCTTATCTGAAAAAATGATATACGGCGGGACGTGTTCTTTCTGTGCGAGTTCGTAGCGGTATTTCCGAAGCTGTTCGAACAGATCCGGATATTTTGCGTCCACGGCTGTTTTTTTCTTCTTTTCCTGTCCCTTGGATGCGGTTCTTTCCTGCTCCTTCGGAAGTTTTAAGATCACCCGAAAAGAGGAATCTGCCGCATACCCCGGCATGATGTCCTGCGCTTCCGAATCCTCCGCGTTTTTCGCTTCCTCCTGCTCCCAATACTCCAACAGCTCCCGTCCGCTCTTTGTCATTTTCAGCACCGGATAATCGCTGGTCGTGAGGAACAGATACCCC
>CATLCV010000029.1 GCA_949893755.1 uncultured Lachnospiraceae bacterium
GATTCCCCAGGATCCCAGCGGAAGAACCCGGGCCGCCGCTCCGGAACGGATCCGGAGGGAGCGAGACGCCAGGGCGCAGGACAGAGACGGACCAGGGCAGGACAGGAGGAGCCAGGAAGAGAGAGAGCATTAAGAGATGAGCAGAGAGGATCGAGAAATAAAAAACCGACAAAAGAAAAATCCAAATTCGAAGAAGTTCCAAAACAAAGAATTCGCTAGGATCACCTATTTTTTCGTGCTGCTGTTCCTTGCAATGATGGGATATCTGCTTTATTTTACCGCGGTTCGGGCAAAGGATATCGTGAACAGCCCTTACAACGCGCGGCAGGATAACTTCGCGGATCTGGTCATTCGGGGAGATCTTTCGGACCGAAACGGAAATACCCTTGCCCATACGGAGGTGGCGGAGGATGGTACGGAGATGCGGCAGTATCCTTATGGGGATCTGTTTGCCCATGTGATCGGATACAACCATCCGGAGCTGGGAAAGACCGGGCTGGAATCTGTGGAGAATTTTTCTCTGCTGAGCTCCAACGCGTTTTTCCTGGAAAAGATGAAGGACGAATTTCAGGATCAGAAGCACCGGGGAGATACGGTGGTGACCACTTTGGACGCAGGCTTACAGCAGACAGCTTACCAGGCGCTGGGAGACAATAAGGGGGCTGTGGTCGTGATGGAGGCATCCACCGGAAAAATTCTGGTGATGCTGTCCAAGCCGTCCTATGATCCGAATCAGATCGAGATGAACTGGTCGTATCTGAACGCGGATGAAGACAACAGCCCGATGCTCAACCGCGCCACCCAGGGCTCCTACGCGCCGGGATCTACCTTTAAGGTGGTGACGGCCCTGGAGTATATGCGGGAGCATCCGGATTATGAAAATTACACCTACGAATGTGCGGGGGAGATCACATCCAATGATGTGACGATCCGTTGCTTTGACAGTACGGTGCATGGATTCGAGAACCTGCGGAGCTCCTTTGCAAATTCCTGCAACGCGTCTTTCGTCAACATCGGATTGTCCCTGAACCGCAGTTCCTATGCGAAAACGGCGGAGGACCTGCTGTTCAATAAAAAGCTTCCGTGCATGCTGGATTATACGAAGAGTTCTTTTTCCGTAGACCAGAGCACCGGGGAGGCGGAAGTCATGATGACTGCCATGGGACAGGGAAAGACGCTGGTGAGCCCCTACCATATGGCATTGATCACATCGGCGGTTGCCAACGGCGGAATCCTGATGGAACCTTATCTTGTGGAAAAGGTGACCAACCATACGGGCAGGGAGATCAGGAAAAATGTGCCGAAAAGCTATCGGAAGCTGATGTCTTCGGATGAGGCGGCACAGCTGAAGGATTATATGCGCGCGGTGGTAGACGAGGGAACCGGGATGCTGCTGAGCGGCCAGACCTATACGGCAGCCGGAAAGACCGGTACGGCTGAGTACGCCATGGACGACGGGGAAAAGATGCACTCCTGGTTCATGGGATTTACCAATGTAGACAATCCGGAGCTGGTCATCAGTGTGATCGTGGAAGGGTATGACGGCAACGACGGCGCCAAGGCGGTGCCGATTGCGAAGCAGATATTGGATGCTTACTATTATTAGAAATTATTTATGCGAGTATCCGGACAAAAGGGAAGGAAATCATGAGGATAAAATGTTATTGTGATCTGTATGTGAGTGACGGATTGAAGCGAAAGAAAAATAAGATATTGAAAAAGCTGATGGATCGTACCCTGCAGCCGTCCCTTTATATCCTTACACTGGCAAGGGGGGAGCAAAACCATCTGGAATTCTATCCGGCGCTTCTTCTGCAGCAGCCATGGTACGACGACGCGGAGATTTTTGTGGTGGGCATTGCGGAAGGATATGATGCCGCCGTGTATCTGGTGGAGGAGATCGTCCGCCAGGTGCTGGAAGAGACAGGGGAAACCGATATCCGTAGATTCCTTGCCGAACGGCAGGGAAGATTTGAGGAAGGGCTGGCATAACATGTTGCAGGTGATTTTGTTTATTTTAAAACTCATAGGCTGGATACTGCTGGTGATATTGGGGCTTTTACTTCTGGTGCTGCTGGCCGTGGTCTCTACGCCCCTGCGCTACCAGGCGGAGGCCAGATGCCCGGGAAAGCTCTCGGAGCTGGAGGCCGGTGTGAGCTTCGGGATTTTTTTCCGGCTGATCAGCGGCAGGCTGCAGTACCGGAAAGGAAATCTGTCCTGGAATATCCGGGCGGCCTGGATCAAGCTGGGCGATACCGGGGACGCAGGAGAAGAAATAGAAGAAGCGGCTGACGACCTGGAAGAAATGGGGGAGAAGGTGGTGGAAGAGATCGCGGAGGCAGAAGAGGCGTCTGAGGAAGAGAGATCGGAAAAGGCGAGAGAAGAGGCATCTGAGGAAGTAAAATCGGAGCAGCCGGAAGAAGAGACAGCCGAAGATACAAAATCGGAAAATCTGCCGCAAGGACCGGAGGATACCCCAAAAGAGCCGGTGAGAGAAAGCGCGGCAGAAGCATCGGCAGAATCCAGAGATCAGAAGGTGGAAAATAAATCAGAGGAATTGGCAGACACCGATAAAAAGAAACCGAAAAAGAAGAAGAAAAAAACGGTGCCTCCGGATGCTGATACCGGAGAATCAGAAAAGGAGCCGAAAAAAACTCTGTCGGACAAAATCACGGCTGTATTTGATAAGATCGAATATACTTTTGATAAAATGTGTGCTAAAATAGAGATGTTGTCGGCAAAGGCGGAGCTTGTGACTGATTTCTTATCGGACGGCGTACATCAGTCCGCATTTCTGAAATGTCTTGCCGAACTGAAAAAATTGCTGTTCCGGCTGCGGCCGAAGCAGTGCAGAGGGGAAATCCGGTTTGGATTCGAGGATCCTTCCCTGACGGGAAAGGTGCTGGCGGGCGCCAGTATGCTGTATCCGTACTGGGGAGAGCATGTCTACTGCTGTCCCGATTTTGAGGAAAAGGTTCTGGAAGGCGAGGTATCCGTGAAGGGAGCCTTTCGTATCCTGCCGGCGGCAGTGATGGGCTGGAACCTGCTCTGGAACCGGAACGTGAGACGGACGGTTCTGGATGCCAGGCGGTTGATCTCGAGATTAAGAAAATAAAATCATCCGAAAAATTGAAGGAGGAATAACAGGATGTCTGAAACAAATAATTTAAAAACGACGGTAGAATCCCTGATGAAGGGAATGGACGGACTCGTTTCCAGCAAGACGGTAGTAGGAGATGCGGTGCACGTGGATAATATCACGATTCTTCCTTTGATCGATGTGTCCTTCGGAATCGGGGCGGGCTCCAATCTGAGTGATAAAAAGGATAAAGGCATGGGCGGAGTCGGCGGAAAGATCACACCCAGCGCGGTTCTGGTCATCAAGGACGGGACAACCCGGCTGGTGAATATCAAGAACCAGGATACCATCACGAAGCTGTTTGACCTTGTACCGGAGGTGCTGGATAAAATCACGACCAGAAAAGAAGACAAGGTGACAGAGGAAGATGTGGCGGACATCCTGGATGCGGCGGCGGATCTGGAGGATTAGAATAACGACTCATAAGCTGATATAGCGTTGCATAAATAGCAGGTGCAGTATGCACCGTTAATTATGCAGCGCTGTACCAGGCATAACCGCGGACCATGCAGCATAAGATAATGTAAGTGTAATAATAGCAGTCAGGATTTTGATTATGAAGCGGATGATTGGTTTTGCCTTACTTTGTGCTGCAATGGGAATGTTTTTGATCCTGCTGATCCCTTCCACGTCGATCTTAAGGGTGATGCTGTTCTGTGTGTGCCTGGCGGCGGGCTATGTATTGTTTTGTAAGTGATCAGGAAATAAAAAACCAGCATCTGCAAGAGATACTGGTTTTTTCCGTGTCATCAAATATAAAGTAAATACAGTTCTTAAGCGCGTTCTACACGTCCGGATTTCAGACAGGATGTACATACATACATTTTCTTGGATCCGCCTTCTGTCTTAACGCGAACAGATTTTATGTTTGACTTCCACATCTTTGGTGTTTTTCTATGAGAGTGGCTTACATTATTTCCGAAATGGGCACCCTTATCACAAATAGCACATTTTGCCATCACTGCACCTCCTAACAATCTGAAAATTGTCCGATGGACTCACAACACCCATATTCTAGCAGATAGAACCGTTGATTGCAAGCATTTTTTGCATTTCTGACGGGGTTTTTGCAAAAAAAATGGAAAAATGGAAAATAATAATAGAAAAATCTTGTTTTGCGTTCCATTTTAAAATATCAGTATTGTAAAGTTTATCCAAAAAGAGTATAATAGGAATACTTTCCGGGGCTTTTTTTAGTGTAAGTCTGTCCCCCGGGAGATTCGACAAAGAACAGGGGGTTCATATATGATGAAAGGCAGTATGACTACAGATTTGGGGATTATCACGATCAATCCTGACGTGATCGCGAAGTATGCCGGTTCCGTTGCGGTAGAGTGTTTTGGCATCGTCGGGATGGCGGCTGTCAGCATGACGGACGGACTGGTAAGATTACTGAAGAAGGAAAGCCTGACCCACGGAATCCAGATTGCGATTTCCGAGGAGAATAACCTCACTTTGAATTTTCATGTGATTGTGTCATATGGTGTGAATATCCTGTCAGTTTCTGACAACCTGGTGAATAATGTCAAGTATAAGGTGGAAGAATTTACAGGTATGACGGTAGAGAAGATCAACATCTTCGTTGAAGGTGTCAGAGTGATAGATTAAGGAGGATACTTGTCGTGGCAACGAAAACGATAAATGCGGAGCTGTTTACGAAGATGTTTCTTGCCGGAGCAGCGAATCTGGAAGCGAAAAAAGAAGTGATCAATGAACTGAATGTATTCCCGGTGCCGGATGGCGACACGGGAACCAATATGACTCTGACCATCATGTCTGCCGCAAAGGAAGTGGGTGCGTTGGAGAAGGCTGACATGAAGTCCGTATCCAAGGCAATCTCTTCCGGTTCCCTGCGCGGAGCCCGGGGAAACTCCGGTGTCATCCTTTCACAGCTTCTGCGTGGATTTACCAAGGAGATCCGGGAGCATCAGGAGATTGACGTACCGGTTCTGGCGGCGGCCTGTGAACGTGCGACGGCAACGGCATACAAGGCGGTCATGAAGCCCAAGGAGGGGACGATCCTTACGGTGGCCAGAGGGCTTTCCGAGAAGGCGGCTGAGCTTGCCGGGACAATGGAGGATCTGGAGACCTTTATTCCGGAGATCATCGAAGCAGCGAAGGAAGTGCTGGAGCGGACGCCGGAGATGCTTCCGGTATTGAAAGAAGCGGGAGTCGTGGATTCCGGCGGCCAGGGCCTGGTGGAGGTTTTGAACGGCGCCTACGATGCATTCCAGGGAAAAGAGATCGATTACAGCGCGATCGAGGCAACGCCCTCTGTGAAGATGGTAAAGCCGGAAGCACAGGCACAGGCAGATATCCGGTTCGGCTATTGTACGGAATTTATCATCATGACAGAACGGGAATTTTCCGAACAGAACGAGGAGACCTTCAAGGCCTATCTGGAATCCATCGGGGATTCCATTGTCTGCGTGGCGGACGAGGATGTGGTGAAGGTACATGTGCATACCAATGATCCCGGACTTGCGATCCAGAAGGCTTTGACCTACGGCCAGCTTTCCCGTATGAAGATCGACAATATGCGGGAGGAGCATCAGGAGAAGCTGATCCGCGACGCGGAAAAGGTAGCCGCGGAGCAGGCAGAGGCGGCAAAGAAGAAAAAGGAGCAGGAAGCGCCGAAGGAACCGCGCAAATCCGTCGGATTCATTGCCGTGTCGATCGGGGAAGGAATGAACTCCATATTCAGGGAACTGGGTGTGGACTATATTATAGAAGGCGGACAGACCATGAACCCCAGCACAGAGGATATGCTGACGGCCATCGACCATGTCAACGCGGACCACATCTTTATCCTTCCGAACAATAAAAACATTGTGCTGGCGGCGAATCAGGCCCGCTCTCTGGTAAAGGATAAGGACGTGATCGTGATCCCGACGAAGACGGTGCCCCAGGGGATCACGGCGGTGATCAGTTATATGCCGGATGCGGATGTGGATACCAATGAGGAGACCATGCTGGAGGAGATCACCAATGTGAAGACCGGGCAGGTGACCTATGCGGTCCGCGACACCCACATCGACGACAAGGAGATCCATGAGGGAGATATCATGGGCATCGGCGATGCGGGGATCCTTTCGGTGGGACAGTCCGTGGAGGCAACGGCCAAGGAGATGCTGGCAAAGATGACAGACGAGGATTCGGAGATGATCAGCCTCTATTATGGAGAGGATATCCTTGAAGAGGATGCCCAGAGGTTCGGCCAGGAGATCGCAGAGCTGTATCCGGACGCGGACGTGGATGTACACAGCGGGGGACAGCCCATTTATTACTACGTGATATCCGTGGAGTAGGGAACTGTATGAACGAAAGATCGGGAATCAGGGAAATCAAGGGAATCGGGGAGAAGGCGGAGAAAACCTTCTCAAAAGTCGGGATCCATACGGTCGGGGACCTGATCCGCTATTATCCCCGGGGATATGAGGTATATGAGGATCCGGTGGCCGTCGGGGAGATCGAGGAGGGACATACCATGACGGTTTCCGGGGCTATCTATGGAAGGGTCCAGGTGTCGGGAAGTCCGAAGATGCAGATCACGACCCTCTATCTGAAGGATCTCACAGGAACCTTGAAGGTCATCTGGTTCCGCATGCCTTTTTTGAGAAATACCCTGGCGCGGGGCGGCGTGATCATGCTGCGGGGCAGGATCGTCCGGAAAAAGGACGGGCTCGTCATGGAGCACCCGGAGATCTTTTACCCCAGCAGCAAGTATGAAGAAAAAAGATCCTCCCTGCAGCCGGTATACCCTCTGACTTCCGGTCTGACCAACAACGCGGTCTTAAAAGCGATCCGTCAGGCGGTGGAGATGACCGATCTGGGGGAAGGAAGCCTGCCGGAGGGGATCGCGGAGCGGTATGGGCTTGCCGGATACCGGGAGGCCATCCGGGGGATTCATTTTCCGGAGACAAAGGAAGAATTTTACCATGCAAGGGAACGGCTTGTATTCGAAGAGTTTCTCATGTTCATCCTTTCCCTGCGCATGATGCGGGATCAAAAGGAACGGGTTCTCAATCCATACTGCTTCCGGGAGCCGGAGCTGATCGGAAGATTTCTGGAACGGCTGCCCTATGAGCTCACCGACGCGCAAAATAACGTATGGCGGGAGATCCGTCAGGACATGTCCGGAATCCATGTGATGTCCCGGCTCGTACAGGGAGATGTGGGCTCCGGAAAGACCATTGTCGCCCTGCTTGCCATGATGTATGCAGGACTGAACGGCTATCAGGCGGCGATGATGGCGCCCACGGAGGTGCTTGCCAGACAGCATTTTGAGAAGATCCGGAGCATGCTTGCGGAGTATGAGATCCCGCTGCGCACGGAGCTTCTGACCGGCTCCATGAAGGGAAAGGAAAAAAAGGAGGCTTACGGGCGGATCGCGTCAGGAGAAGCGGATCTGATCATAGGGACCCATGCTCTGATCCAGGAAAAGGTGGAGTATCAAAACCTTGCGCTGGTGGTGACGGACGAGCAGCACCGTTTCGGCGTCAGGCAGCGGGAACGGCTGGCCGGAAAAGGCGTGTGCCCCCATATCCTGGTCATGAGCGCCACGCCCATTCCGCGGACATTGGCGATCATCTTATATGGGGATCTGGATATCTCCGTGATCGGCGAGCTTCCGAAAAACCGGCTTCCGATCAAAAACTGCGTGGTGGATACCGGCTACCGGGAGACAGCCTACCGCTTTATGAGGAAGCAGATCTGCTCCGGAAGACAGTGCTATATCATCTGCCCCATGGTGGAAGAAAGCGACAGCCTGGAAGTGGAGAATGTGACAGATTATACGGAGATCGTCCGGGAAGCGATGGGAAAAGGAATTGCGGTTTCTTATCTGCATGGAAAAATGAAGCAGGCGGAAAAAGACGAGATCATGGAGGCTTTTGCGAAAAATGAAATACAGGTGCTGGTATCCACGACGGTGATCGAGGTGGGGATCGATGTTCCCAATGCGTCTGTGATCATGATCGAAAATTCCGAGCGCTTCGGGCTGGCCCAGCTCCATCAGCTCCGGGGCCGCGTGGGACGGGGAGGGCACCAGTCCTACTGCATTTTCATGAGTGCGTCAAAATCAGAGGAAACGAGAGAACGGCTGGAAATCCTGAACCGATCCAACGACGGATTTTTTATTGCCGGGGAAGACCTGCGGCTGCGCGGTCCGGGAGATCTGTTCGGGATCCGGCAGAGCGGTGTGATGGATTTTCGTCTGGGCGATGTGTATCAGGACGCGAAAATACTGCAGACGGCGAGCGAAGCCGCAAACATACTTCTGGATGAGGATCCCGGGCTGGAAGCGCCGGAAAACATCAGATTAAAAAAAGCGCTTGAGCAGGCGATCTCACAGAATGCCCTGGAAACGACCTTATAAAAAAGATTTGGAAGCAACTTCCAGTGTAAAAGATGAATTCCTCCATATAATATGGTTGTAACAAAAAAACAACTTGTTACAAAAAAACGAAAGCGTAACGATCAAGTTACAAAAAGTTGCAAAAGGAGGAAAATAAAAATGGCAAGTCGTTCATCTAATCGAGCAGCAGTACCGGAGGCGAAGGGAGCCCTTGACAAGTTTAAGTACGAGGTAGCAGACGAACTGGGAGTACCGTTGACAGACGGATACAACGGTGACCTGACATCCAGACAGAATGGTTCTGTCGGCGGTTATATGGTCAAGAAAATGATCGAACAGCAGGAAAAGCAGATGGCTGGCAAATAACAAAAAAATTGCGAAATAGCAAAAGAAAAAAGCACTTAGGATTGACCTGAGTGCTTTTTTCTGCTAAAATTCACATGATCGCTGAAAAATGTATGATGGTTAGAAACGGCAGACTGCTCTGCGGTCTGCTGTTTTGAAAAGTCATGCCGCACGTGGAAAGGGGTGTCTGTATGAGAGTCATAGCGGGAAGCGCAAGAAGATTACAACTGAAAACTCTGGACGGCATTGATACACGGCCGACCACGGACCGGATCAAGGAGACTCTGTTCAATATGATAGCGCCCTATATTTACGACTGCGTGTTTTTGGATCTGTTCAGCGGAAGCGGGGGGATCGGCATCGAGGCGCTCAGCCGCGGTGCGCGGGAGGCCGTTTTTGTAGAAAAAAATCCAAAAGCCATGGCCTGCATCAAGGAAAATTTAAAGTTTACAAGGCTGGAAAATAAAGCCGTAACATGGAACCGTGATGTGATGACGGCGCTGTACCAGATGGAGGGAAAAAAGGTTTTTGACTATATCTTTATGGATCCGCCCTACAACCAGGAGCTGGAGCGGGGAGTTCTGGAATACCTGTCAGGATCGGCGCTCGTGTACGAGGACACGGTGATCATCGTGGAAGCCTCCAGGGAGACAGATTTTTCCTATGCGGACGAGCTGGGATTTACATTGCTGAAGGAAAAAGTCTATAAGACGAACAAGCACGTTTTTTTGGAAAAAGCCGGAAAGGAAGAGATATGTTAAAAGCCATTTATCCGGGAAGCTTTGACCCGGTCACATTCGGACATCTGGATATCATGAAAAGAAGCAGCAAGATCGTAGACCGGCTGATCGTCGGAGTGCTGAATAATAATGCGAAAATGCCGTTGTTTTCTGTTGCGGAACGTGTTAAAATGTTAAAGGAAGTGTCGGCAGGATTCGACAATATTGAGATCGTACCGTTTGACGGGCTGCTGATCGATTTCGCGAAGAAGATGGAGGCGGAGCTGATCATCCGGGGACTGCGTGCGATCACGGACTTTGAATATGAACTGCAGATGTCCCAGACCAACCATAAGCTTGGTCCTGGTGTGGAGACGATGTTTTTGACAACCAGCATAGAATATTCCTACTTGAGTTCTACGACGGTGAAGGAGATCGCCGCATTCGGCGGAGATACGTCACAGTTTGTTCCGGAGGCGGTTAAGAGGGAACTGGAAAAGAAGATGAGAGCAAAAGAGGCTTATCAATGATGAGCAGCCGCATTGAGCAGATGATAGAGAAGATAGAAGCCTGACGGAGAACGGCAGGAGAGGAACGGAAAGAGAAAAGGAGCGTGTAGATTATGAGCAGCCGCATTGAGCAGATTATTGAAGAGATTGAAGAATACATTGACAGAGATTGCAAGTATCAGCCTTTGTCTACCACGAAGATCATTGTAAATAAAGAACATCTGGATGAGCTTCTTCGGGAACTGCGGATGAAGACGCCGGATGAGATCAAGCGTTATCAGAAGATCATCGCGAACCGGGATGCGATTCTGGCGGATGCCCAGGCAAAAGCGGATGCCCTGATCGAGGAAGCGCAGATGCAGACCAATGAGCTGGTCAGCGAGCATGAGATCATGCAGCAGGCTTACGCCCAGGCCAACGAGATCGTGACTCAGGCAACCGCCCAGGCTCAGGAGATCGTGGACAACGCTACGGCGGACGCCAATGCGATCCGGATCGGCGCCATCCAGTATACCGACGACCTGATGGCCAATGCGGAGAGTATCATCGGCCACACGCTGGACAGCTATACGACCAAGTACGACGGACTGATCAATTCCCTGCAGGAGTGCTACGACGTGGTGCGGAACAACCGTGCGGAGCTGGCAATCCCCCAGGAGGATGGAAGCGGATATGAGCAGGGCGGCGGAGTGGAGTGATGACCTGCATGCTCAGAGGAGAATCCATGATGCATGCCCCTGCGGACGGACGTTATCCGGATATGTACAGATAGAGAGATCCCATAAGACTGGCAGTCAGCGCGGCTGCCAGTTTTTGTGTGAGATAGGGCAGGATCGGGAAGCCGGCCTTCTGCACCATACACTGAGTCTGCGCCGCGGCACAGAATCCGCCGAAGGAAGTCAGCCCCAGAACGGCCGGGTATAAAAGTTGCAGCGGGAGACGCATTTCCCGGAGCAAACTTAAGCCGTTGGTGACCTCCAGGAGGGGGAGCAGAGCCGGGACTCCCGGTATATTCACAGGAAGGGCCTCGAACAGCGACAGAAAGACGGAAAACAGGATGATATACCCGCCCACCTTCACAAGCGTTTCGAAGCTGTCCATGATGCAGCGGTCGATCTCCTGGAAGGACCAGGCGCTTTTGGTGAAGCCGGCTTTTTTCAGGTTGTGGAACGCCTCTTTTTTATGAAAAAAGCACGTTCTTGTAACAAAGCTGACCAGGACAGGGGAAAGCATCAGGATCAAAAGGGTCGGGATCAGGAGAGCGTCCGTTTCCAGCGTTTTCCATACCACATAATTCAGGATAAATACCGGGCTGGAATTGTTGCAGAAGGAAAGGAGATACCGGCCCTCTTCCGGGGAAATATACCCCGCTTCGGTCAGATCCGCCGCTGTCTTGGCGCCCATGGGATAGCCGCATAAGAAGCCTGTGACTACGGCAAAGCTGCCGTTGGGAGAGACACCGAAGACCCGGGTGAGGAAGGTGCCGAAGGCCGCGTTGATCAGATGCATGTTTCCGGTGACAAGCAGCAGGTTTGTGACAAGCAGAAACGGAAACAGTGTGGGAAGGATGATCTGGAACCAAAGCAGAAGCCCTTCACTTGCTCCTGCAAAAACGGCTTTGGGAGAGACAAGCATGATCAGGAATAAGAGAACGATCCCAAGTCCTTTCAGATTTCGACTCATCCGGAATCCTCCGTTTGGAATAAGTGTTCATGCTCACACTGTAAGTATGAGCAGCAACGAATAATTACTAAAGATATATGAAATTGGTTGATTTTTTATGTGTGCTGTGACAAAATGGAAAAAGAGGCGCATTTGCGTGAAGCGGCTGTGAACAGCAGACCGAAAGAGGCGGGGACTCACAGCCGCTGTCAAAAAAGAGACAGAAAGGGGAAAGCAACATGGCGGTATTAGAAAACATCGAGCCGAAGGAAGTATTTCATTTTTTTGAGGAGATCAGCCGGATCCCAAGGGGATCTTACAATACAAAGGGAATCAGCGACTACTGCGTGAGGTTTGCAAACGAGCGGAAGCTGGAAGTGTATCAGGACGAGTGGAACAATGTGATCATCAAAAAGCCGGGAACCAGAGGATATGAAAACAGTGAGCCGGTCATCATCCAGGGGCATCTGGATATGGTCTGTGAAAAAACGGAACATTCGGATCACGATTTCCTGAGAGATCCGCTGGAGCTGATGGTGGAGGACGGATATGTGACGGCAAAGGATACCACACTGGGAGCGGATAACGGGATCGCCATCGCCATGGCGCTGGCAGTCCTGGACAGCGAGACGTTGGAGCACCCGCCGGTGGAGGCGCTCTTTACGGTGGACGAGGAGGTCAGCATGGACGGCGCGGCCAATGTGGATCTGTCCAGGCTCCAGGGAAAGATGCTGCTCAATCTGGATTCCGAGGAGGACGACACTCTGACCGCAGGGTGCGCCGGGGGCTTCCGTTTTTCCTGTGAGATCCCGGTGCAGAAGACTGCCGCAAAGGGAAGCGGGCTCCTGGTGGAGATCTGCGGCCTCAAGGGAGGGCATTCCGGCGTGGAGATCGACCGGCAGCGGGGCAATGCCAATAAGCTAGCGGGCCGGATGCTGTACCGTCTTGGCAGGGAGCAGGAGGTTTTTCTTGCAGAGCTTTGCGGCGGCACCAGAGAAAATGTGATCGCGTCCGTGAGCAAAAGCAGCATTGTTGTACAGGATCCGGAAAAAGCGATCCGGATGATCGAAGCCATGAAGGACGAATGGAAGCAGGAATTCGGCGCGGATGAGCCGGAGCTGGATATCCGGATCACGGAGCTGGGGGAAAAGGAATATACGGTATTTACCAAAGAATCCATGAAACAAGTGGTCGGCTTCCTGGTGAACTGCCCCAACGGGGTAGATGAATACAGCCGTTCCCTGAAAGGGCTGGTAGAAACCTCCGATAATCTGGGGATCGTAGGGAACGAGGAGGAAGGCGTCCGGTTCCTCGTGCTGGTGAGAAGCGGCGTTTCCACCAAGCTGCAGGAGCTTCAGGACCGCCTGATCTGCCTGGCGGAACTGCTGGGCGGAAACTGGAATATCGACAGCGGATATCCAGCATGGACCTACAGGGAAGCTTCCCGGATCCGTCCCATCGCCGCGGATGCCTTTGAAGAGGTGTTCGGAGTCCGTCCGGAGATCACGACGATCCATGCCGGACTGGAATGCGGGCTGCTCAGCGGCAAGAAGCCGGATCTGGACTGCATTTCCTTCGGCCCGAATATGCAGGACGTACATTCCTTCAACGAACGGCTGGAGATCGCCTCGGCAGAAAAGATCTGGAATGTCCTGAAAATAATTTTGAAGAGATGTAAATAATCCGAACACTGCCTCATATAGTATAAGAAAACGAACCGGGGCAATGCGTTTTTGAAAACAAGTGATATCAGAGCAAGGATCTATTTTCGGAAGAAGCGCCGGGCAATGCGCGGACACCGGACGGCTCACCAAATGGCCGTCCGGTATGTGCTGTACTGTATGATCCTCTGTTTTTTTCTTGTGGTGAACATACATATCCTGACTGCCAGGAGCCGGTACAGCAGATTGAACGAAGGCATCCTGTCGTCAGAAGGATACCGCAGGCAGAGGATGGATTCCGGAATGCTGGAGCATATCCGGGGGTCGGAGGATCCGGGAAAGGATTTGGGACTCTACTGGCTGGAAAATCATTTCGGACAGGAGGCTTTCCAGTATCCCTGCTCGGCGGAGACGTTTTCCAGGCTGGAAAAGATCTGGTCCGGGAAGCAGGGGTGGGAGCTGTACCGGGACGCCTGCAAAGCAGTCTGGAATGATCTGCAATATTTCCCGATACCGGTTCCGTCCAATGGAGTCCTGGCAGAGGTCACCTACGAGGATTCCTGGATGTTTGAGAGGAATTACGGGGGAAAGCGGGGGCATGAGGGGACGGATATCATGGCTTCTACAAACGAGCGGGGGCTTTACCCGGTGGTCAGCATGACGGACGGGGTCATCCTGCACAAGGGATGGCTGGAAAAGGGCGGATACCGGCTGGGGATCACGGCTCCCGGGGGCGCTTATTTTTATTATGCCCATCTGGATTCCTATGCGGATATCGAAGAAGGGGATTCCGTGAAGGCCGGCGATCTGCTGGGATTTATGGGGGATACCGGCTACAGCAAGGTGGAGGGGACTACCGGGAATTTTCCGGTACACCTGCATCTGGGGATCTATCTGGTCACAGGGGATCAGGAGATCAGCGTGAATCCATATTATCCGCTCCGATATGTGGAAGACCGCAGGGTGAAATGCGCCTATTAGAAAAGAGGAATAACCATGAAATTACCAGAAGCATTTGAAGAAAAGATGCGTCTTTTGCTGCAGGAGGAATATGACCGTTATCTGCAGTGCTTTGAGGAACCGCGCCATTACGGGCTTCGAGTGAATACGAACAAGATATCCGCGGAAGAGTTTCGAAAGATCTCTCCCTGGCCGCTGACTCCGGTGCCCTGGATCCCGAACGGGTTTTACTATGACGGGGACCGGGTGCAGCCGGCAAAGCACCCGTATTATTTTGCGGGGCTGTATTATCTTCAGGAACCCAGTGCCATGACCCCTGCCAGCAGGCTTCCCGTGGAGCCGGGAGATTGTGTGCTGGATGTCTGCGCGGCGCCCGGCGGAAAGGCGACGGAGCTGGGGGCAAAGCTCCATGGGACCGGGATGCTGGTGGCCAACGATATCAGCAATTCCAGGGCCAGGGGATTATTGAAAAACCTGGAACTGCTGGGAATCGGAAATGTGCTGGTGACCAGCGAGGAGCCGGGAAAACTGGTGCCGCATTTTACGGAGTTTTTTGACAAGATCCTGATCGATGCCCCCTGCTCCGGGGAGGGAATGTTCCGGAAGGAAAAGAAGATGATCAAAGCCTGGGAGGAGCACGGGCCGGAATTTTTTTCCAAACTTCAGCGCAGTATCGTGGTTCAGGCCGCGGCCATGCTCCGGCTCGGAGGGATGCTTCTCTATTCCACCTGTACCTTTGATCCGCAGGAAAATGAACGGATCATAGAATATCTGATGAGCCAATGCCCGGAGTTTGAGATCTGTGAAATGGAAGGGTATGAGGGCTTTAGTCCCGGGCGTCCGGAATTTACGGAAAGCCAATGTCCGGAGCTTCGGAAGACGGTCCGGATCTTTCCACATAAGATGCAGGGGGAAGGGCATTTTATCGCGTTATTGAGAAAGAAAGCTCCGTGGGAGGATCATGCCGGGAGCGCTGGGAAAGCTTTTGCATCAGAAATGGGAGCAAGGGATCCGCATGCAGAAAGGACAGGCCGCGGCGCTGCGTCTGGAGCCGCGGGAAGAAGCGGGACGGCAGGAAAAAGGAAGCTGCCGGAGGAATTGGAAGAATTTTTGGGGAGCCTGCGTCTGGAGCTGGATCGGAGACGGCTGGAGATCCGGGAGGAACGGGTCTATTATATGCCGGAAGGAATGCCGGAGCTGCGGGGCATCCGTTTCTTACGCTCCGGGCTGCTGCTGGGGGAATTGAAGAAGAACCGTTTTGAACCGGGACAGGCACTTGCCATGTATCTGAAAAAGGAAGATTACGGAAACATTCTGGACCTTTCCGCGGAGGATGAGCGTGTGATCCGCTACCTGAAAGGGGAGACTCTGGATGTGGAGGATCTGGTTTCGCCCAGAGAAAAGGGCTGGTATCTGGTCTGTGTGGACGGATATCCGCTGGGCTTCGGAAAGCTGGCTTCCCAGGTTCTGAAAAATAAATATCTGCCGGGGTGGCGGTGGATGTCATAGATATTTTTCCACCTGGATGAGTCGGTTGGAGGCTCTTTAGAGCATCCAACCGTACAGGTGGATATTTTTTGGAGGGGGACAAGTATGAAGCTGCGGCTGGATAAATTTCTGGCAGACATGGGACTGGGGACCCGGAGCGAAGTGAAGAAAGCAATCCGCAAGGGGCTGGCGCAGGTCAATGCACAGACCATACGGGAGCCGGAATATAAGGTGGACACGGAAGCGGATCAGGTGCTGTTCGGCGGACAGCCGGCGGCTTACCGGGAGTTTGAATACTATATGCTGAACAAGCCCGCAGGCGTGATCTCCGCGACTGAGGACCCAAAAGAACGCTGCGTCGTGGATCTGATCGAAAGCCGGATGCGCAAAGACCTGTTTCCGGTAGGGCGTTTGGATAAGGATACGGAAGGGCTTCTGCTCATCACCAATGACGGGGATCTGGCCCATCGGCTGCTGTCTCCGAAGAAGCATGTGGATAAGGTTTATTTTGCAAGGATCCGGGGCAGGGTCACAGAGGAGGATGTGGAACATTTCCGCCGGGGCGTGGACATCGGAGAAAAAAAACCGACCCTTCCTTCTGAACTTCGTATTCTGGAAGCCGGAGAGATCTCAGAGATCGAATTGACCATCCGGGAGGGAAAATTCCATCAGGTCAAGCGGATGTTCCAGGCAGCCGGCAAGGAAGTGCTGTATCTGAAACGCCTGCAAATGGGGCCGCTTGTACTGGACGAATCGCTGAAACCGGGAGAATACCGGACATTAAATACGCAGGAGCTGGATATACTATGTTAAAAGAAAAAAAGGCAGTTATATTTGATATGGACGGATCTCTGGTGGATTCGATGTGGATGTGGCCGGAGGTGGACCGGGAATATATGAAGAAGCATAGGATCACCCCGCCGGAAACCTTTCATAAAGATATCGAGGGAATGAGCTATGTGCAGACGGCGCAGTATTTTCTGGATCAGTTTCCGGTTCTGGACTGCGCCGTGGAGGATATCTGCAGGGAATGGACCGAGATGACCCGGGAGCTGTACCGGACCCGTGTGCCGTTAAAGCCGGGGGCAGGGGAATTTCTGGAGCGGATGAAGCGGCAGGGGATCCTCATGGGGATCGCCACCAGCAATTCCAGGGAGCTGGCATTTACGGCTCTCGACGCCCTGCGTATCCGGGATTATTTTTCCGCGGTCATTACATCCGATGAGGTACAAAACGGAAAGCCTGCCCCGGATGTCTACTTAAAAGCAGCTATGGAGCTGGAGGTTTCGCCCCGGGAATGTCTGGTATTTGAGGATATTCCAAACGGGATCCGGGCCGGAAAGCGCGCGGGCATGAGTGTGTGCGCGGTCGATGATCTGTTTTCCGCCTCCTGTGAAGCCGAGAAACGGAAGCTCTCGGATTATTATATCCGGGATTACAGGGAGATCTGGGACGGAACCTACGAAATCTGCGGGAGAGTATAGAAAGATGGAACAGAAATTTTTACCGCTTTGCCGGGAGGATATGGAGGCGCGGGGATGGGACCAGGCGGATTTTGTCTATGTGATCGGGGATGCCTATGTGGATCATCCCTCCTTCGGACATGCCATCATCAGCCGGCTCCTGGAAAGCCGCGGCTACCGGGTGGCCATCCTGTCCCAGCCGGACTGGAAGGACGACAAAAGCATCACCGTATACGGGGAGCCAAGGCTTGCGTTTCTCGTGTCCGCGGGAAATATGGACTCCATGGTCAACCATTACGCGGTTTCCGGAAAACGGCGGGCAGCGGACGCCTATACCCCGGGCGGCGTCATGGGAAAGCGGCCGGACTATGCGGCAGTGGTCTACGGCAATCTGATCCGCAGGACTTACAAGCATACGCCTGTGATCCTGGGCGGGATCGAGGCCAGTCTCCGGCGGCTGGCGCACTATGATTACTGGTCGGACAGGCTGAAGCGTTCCATCCTTCTGGACTCCGGAGCGGACATGATCTCTTACGGCATGGGGGAGCGTTCCATAGTGGAGATCGCGGAAGCTCTGGAGGCGGGCATTTCTGTCAGGGATCTGACTTATATCGAAGGAACGGTAGTCAGGACACGGAGCCTGGATTCGGTATACGATGCGTTGGTTCTGCCATCCTTTGAGGAAATGCAACGGGACAAGCGGGAATATGCCAAAAGCTTCTATACCCAGTACTGCAATACGGATCCGTTTTCCGGAAGGCGGCTTGCGGAGCCTTATCCGGGAAATGTCTATGTGGTACAGAATCCTCCGGCAAAGCCCCTGACGCAGATGGAAATGGATGATATCTATGGACTGCCCTTTACGCGCACCTTTCATCCGTCCTATCAGGCACTGGGCGGCGTACCGGCCATTGAAGAGGTCCGGTTCAGCCTGACCGGCAGCCGGGGATGCTTCGGCGGCTGCAGCTTCTGTGCCCTGACCTTCCATCAGGGAAGGATCGTACAGAGCAGGAGCCGGGAATCTCTGCTGGAGGAAGCCAGGCAGATGACAGAGGAAGCGGATTTTAAGGGATATATCCATGATGTGGGAGGCCCCACGGCGAACTTCCGCCATCCGTCCTGCGAAAAGCAATGGGAGCATGGCGTCTGCCCGAAGAAGCAGTGCCTGTTTCCGAAGCCCTGTAAAAACCTGCAGGCGGACCACAGGGAATATGTGGACATCCTGCGGGCATTGAGAGAGCTTCCGGGAGTGAAAAAGGTCTTTATCCGGTCCGGGATCCGGTTCGATTATCTGCTTGCGGATCCGGATCCGGCTTTTTTGCGGGAGCTTTGCAGCCATCATGTGAGCGGGCAGCTAAAGGTGGCTCCCGAGCATGTGTCGGACGGGGTGCTGGAATTGATGGGAAAACCGAAGAATCAGGTATACCAGCAATTTGCGGATCGGTTTGTGAAGATGAACCGGAGCCTTAAGAAGGAGCAGTATCTGGTTCCCTACCTGATGTCCTCCCATCCGGGCTCTTCCTGGAAGGAGGCCGTGGAGCTTGCGGAGTTCTGCCGGGACATGGGGTATATGCCGGAGCAGGTGCAGGATTTTTATCCCACGCCGTCCACCATATCCACCTGCATGTATTATACGGGATTGGATCCCCGGACGATGAAGCCGGTCTATGTACCGAAGAATCCCCATGAGAAGGCCATGCAGAGAGCGTTGATCCAATACCGGAATCCGGCCAATTATGACCTGGTGAAGGAAGCCCTTCAAAAGGCCGGACGCACGGATCTGATCGGATTTGAACAAAAATGCCTGATCCGGCCGAGGAAGCTGTCCGGGGAGAAGGCGCAGAAGAAAGAGCTGGAAGCGAAAAAGAAGCATTCTGGAAGAAAAAATCCGGAGATTAAAAGAAAAAAACAGGAGATCAAAAGAAAAAATCCGGAAATGAAAGGAAGGAATCCAGAAATCAAAAGAAAGAATCCGGAGATCAAAAGAGAACATCAGGAAGGCAGGAGAGAACGTAAGAGAAGCGGAAAACGATGAAGGGGGAGCAAGCGTGCAAGGAGGCAGTCAGGTTATGAAAATTGCGGTAGTGACAGGGGCATCTTCCGGCATCGGGAGAGAATTTGTAAAGCAGATGGGACATTTTTATCGGAATCTGGATGAGATCTGGGTGATCGCCCGCAGGGGGCACAGACTCCAGGAGCTGAACCAGCTTTCCAGGGTCCCGATCCGGATCCTGGAGGGGGATCTGCTCCGGGAAGAGGTGTATGAGAAGCTGGAAAAGCTGCTTCGGGAGGAAGCGCCGGATATCCGGATGCTGGTGAACGGCGCCGGCTTCGGGAAAAGCGGGACGGTGGAAGACATTCTGGAGGAAGACAAAGCTTTGCAGACGGAAATGATCGGACTGAACTGTACTGCACTTTCCAGGATCACATTTTGCTGCCTGCCCTGTCTTTCCAGAGGCAGCAGGATCATCCAGATGGCTAGCGCCGCTGCCTTTTCTCCCCAGCCCTCTTTTGCGGTCTATGCGGCGACCAAGGCATATGTGCTGAGCTTTTCCAGAAGCCTGGGGGCGGAACTGAAAAGACGGGGGATCTATGTCACCGCAGTCTGCCCGGGGCCGGTAGATACGGAATTTTTCCGGGTCTCGGGGGAACTGGACAATCCGCTGAAAAAGCTGGTGAAGGTCCGGCCCCAGGGAGTGGTGAGGAAGGCACTGCTGGACAGCCGGGCAGGAAAGGACATCTCCGTATACGGGCTGCCCATGAAGTGTGCCCATGCGGCGTCCAAGCTGCTGCCTCATCGTCTGATCTTAACGTTTATTGGAGGGAAACCATGATAAAATGTGAAAAAGGAACGCCGGGTTATCTGCGCGAAAAACTGAAGATCGAGATCCTGCGTACAGTGGTATATTTTGCCATTGTGATCGCCGTATTTCTGCTGGGCTACAGCCAGACCCATTCCAAAAAGAACCTGCTGACGGTGGTCGCCGTGGTGGGATGCCTTCCCGCCTGCAAGGCGCTGGTGGGGGTCATCACGCGGATCCCTTATCAGACGGTGGATCCGGCACTGCCTGACGAGATCGGGGGCAAGGCTTCGCATCTGACGGTGATCTATGACCTGGAGGTGACGAGCACGGAGAAGATTATGCCCATCGACTGCATGGTGATCTCCCATCAAAAGGTCTACGGATATACCACCGGAAAAAAAGTGGACCTGCAGGAGACAGCGGCTTATCTGCGCAAGATGCTGCGCCAGAACGATTTTCCAGAGGTGTCTGTCAAGATGTACGACCAGTACAAGCAATTCCTCTCCATCGTGGAAGGACTGGAGAATATTGCGGCCGTAGAAAAGGCAGATATGAAAGAAGAGGAAGGGCAGATCGCGCATGTGATCATGAATCTTTCCTTGTAGAAACGCAGGCAGGTCCGGTGATCTGACCCTGCTTGCGGAAAAAAACTTGCGGAAAAGTAATGGGGCGGATGTCGTTACCATGAGCGGCCGGTCAGGCCGTGAACAGTGAGCAGGAACGGAGGAGAGACGTGCGGGAGATTCGCATTACGGAAAATGAGGCGGGCCAGCGGCTGGACAAACTGCTGGCAAAATTTTTGAAGGAGGCGCCCAAAAGCTTCCTTTACAAAATGCTTCGGAAAAAGAATATCACATTAAACGGGAAAAAGGCGTCCGGCTCCGAAAAGCTTTCCCAGGGGGACGCAGTGAAGCTGTTCCTCTCGGAAGAAACCATAGAAAAATTTTCGGGAAACGCGCCGGACTCTGTTCAGGACGTATATACAGGCAGGGCAGAAGCTTTGGATATCCTCTATGAGGATGCCCATGTGCTCCTGCTGAACAAGCCGGCGGGGATGCTCTCCCAGAAGGCCCGGGAGGAGGATGTATCCGCCGTGGAGCATCTGACCCGGTATCTGCTGGACACAGGCGCGCTGACAAAAGAAGCATTAAAGACCTTCCGGCCTTCGGTCTGCAACCGGCTGGACCGGAACACCAGCGGGATCCTCGCCGCCGGAAAGAGTCTGGCAGGCCTGCAGGAGCTGAGCCGTTTTTTTAAGGAGCGTTCCCTCGGAAAATATTACCTCTGCCTGGTTTACGGAAACGTAAATCAGCCGGAATCCATCCAGGGATATCTGGTGAAGGAGGAACAGACAAACCATGTCCGGATCGCGGACCATGAGATGCCGGGAGGTGTCCGGATCGAGACCGAATACCGTCCCCTTGCGTCAGGCGGGGAATGTACGCTTCTGGAAGTCCATCTGGTGACCGGAAAGACCCACCAGATCCGCGCCCATCTCGCGTCAAAGGGGCATCCGATCCTGGGGGATTATAAGTATGGGATCCGCAGGATCAACGACAGGTATCAAAAGCAGTACGGCCTGAAATCCCAGCTTCTTCATGCGTGGAAGCTTCGGATGCCGGATACGGAAGGCGTGCTGGGATATCTGTCGGGCAGGGAGTTTCAGGCGCCGCCTCCAGCCTTGTTTCAGCGCATCTGCCGGGAAAAGACGGGATATTTCATTTTTCAGAAGGATAAAGGAGCAGGACAATATGGCGACATGGAACTCGCGCGGCCTCAGGGGATCGACCCTGGAGGATCTGATCAACCGGACAAATGAACGGTATGAGGAATGGAATCTGGCGCTGATCCAGAAGATTCCCACCCCCATTACTCCGGTGCAGATCGACAAGGAGCACCGGCATATCACGCTGGCATATTTTGACAAGATCAGTACGGTGGATTATATCGGGGCGGTTCAGGGGATCCCGGTCTGCTTTGATGCAAAGGAATGCTCAGTGGATACCTTCCCTCTGCAGAATGTACATGAACACCAGATCCGTTTTATGGAAAAGTTTGAACGCCAGGGCGGGATTTCTTTTTTATTGATCTACTACAGCGGAAAAAACAGGCTGTATTATATGAAATATGCGGAAATTCGTAGGTTCTGGGACCGCGCTCAGGAGGGAGGGCGCAAAAGCTTCCGGTTCGACGAACTGAATGAGGAATATTTTATGTCACTGAAAAATAACTGCTTCGTCCCCTATCTGGACTATATTCAGAAGGATTTGGACAGCAGGGATTGACATTCGAATCGAAACTTCGTATAATGACAGGGGATTTTAGCACTGTAGCGAAGTAAAGAAAGGGTTCTATATTATGGAACAGAAATTACATACACCGGAAGGAGTCCGGGACATTTACAGTACGGAATGCAGGAAAAAACTGGCGGTTCAGGAAAAGCTTCATGAGCTGCTCCATCTGTACGGTTATCAGGACATCCAGACTCCGACGTTTGAATATTTTGACGTGTTCCGGAAGGAGATCGGGACCATCTCCTCCAGGGAATTATATAAGTTTTTTGACCGGGAGGGCAATACCCTTGCCCTGCGTCCGGATATCACGCCGTCCATCGCCCGGGCCGCGGCTACGCTGTTCGAGGAGGAGGACTGTCCGCTGCGGCTGTGCTATGTGGGCAATACGTTTATCAACCATTCCAGCTATCAGGGAAGGCTCAAGGAAAACACCCAGCTTGGGGCGGAGCTGATCGGCGAGGATTCCATTGAGGCGGACGCGGAGATGCTGGCCATGGTGGTGGACGGACTGAAAAGAGCCGGGCTGACAGAATTTCAGGTGAACATCGGACATGTGAATTTTATCCGGGGGCTGATGGAAGCGGCAGGGCTTACGGAAGAGCTTACGGAGGAGCTCTTTACGCTGATCAACAACCGCAATTATTTCGGAGTGGAAGAGATCCTGGACCAGGAGGACGTATCGGAGGGCATCAAAGAGGCATTTTCTGCGCTCCCGGAGCTGATGGGCGGAGCGGAGGTGCTCTCGGAGGCCGCAAGGCTTGCCCCGACTCCGGAAGCGAAGGCTGCCATTGCGCGGCTTTTAAAGATTTACCAGGTATTGATCCATTACGGCGTGGAGAAGCACATTTCCTTTGACCTGAGCATGAGCGGGAGCTACATGTACTATACAGGCATCATTTTCCGGGCCTATACGTATGGAACCGGAGATGCGGTGGTGCGGGGCGGAAGATACGACCACCTGCTGGAGAAGTTCGGCAAGCGGACGCCTTCGATCGGATTTGCCATGATCGTGGATGAGCTGACCAGCGCGCTGAGCCGCCAGAAGATCACCATAGAAACCAAGCACAACAACCTGATTGTCTATACGGAGAAGACGCTGAAATGGGCACTGTCCTTTGCACGTGAGTTCCGGGAAAAGGGCCGCTGCATCGAGATGCTCAAGCGGGGGCCGTCGGAGAACAAGGAGAAGTTCCGGGAATATGGAACGCGCACCCAGGCGGTGAGCATGCTGTATCTGCAGGAAGACGGCACGGTGGAGCTGGTGAATTTCAGGACCGGAAAGGAAAAGACGGTTGACTACGGAAAAGAGAGGGTCACGGAATGAAGTATCTGACATTTGCGCTGACGAAGGGGAGGCTTGCGAAAAAGACTCTGGAAATGCTGGAGAAGCTGGGGATCACCTGCGAGGAGATGAAGGATAAGAGCTCCAGGAAGCTGATTTTTGTAAATGAAGAGCGGAAGCTAAAATTTTTCCTGGCCAAGGGACCGGATGTTCCCACGTATGTGGAGTACGGCGCGGCGGATATCGGCGTGGTAGGAAAGGACACCATCGTAGAGGAAGGCAGAAAGGTCCATGAGGTGCTGGATCTTGGCTTCGGGGCATGCCGGATGTGCGTCTGCGGATATCAGGAGACGGCGGAGCTTTTAAAGCACCGGGAACTGATCCGTGTGGCAACCAAGTATCCCAACATCGCAAAGGATTATTTTTACAATAAAAAGCATCAGACCGTGGAGATCATCAAGATGAACGGATCCATCGAGCTGGCGCCCATCGTGGGGCTGTCGGAAGTGATCGTGGATATCGTGGAGACGGGATCTACATTGAAGGAAAACGGGCTGGTGGTGCTGGAGGAGGTCTGCCCGCTGTCCGCCCGGATGATCGTCAACCCGGTGAGCATGCGGATGGAAAATGAGCGGGTGCGGGAGCTGATCACCAGTTTAAGAACGCTTTTACAGGAGGAAAAACATGCGGATTGAGAGTTTGGATGAGAAGACCAGGAAAAATCTGTTAGAGGACCTGCTCAAACGCAGTCCCAACAGCTATGGAGAGTATGAGGCCCGTGTGCAGGAGATTCTGGACACGGTCCGGGAGAAACAGGATGAGGCTGTATTTGACTATACGAAAAAATTTGACGGGGCGGACATCCACCCGGGGAATATCCTGGTGACCGAGGAAGAGGTGCGGGAGGCTTACGCGCAGATGGATGAAAATCTGCTGCGGATCATCCGCAGGGCGCTTGCCAATATTGAAACCTATCACCAGAAGCAGATGCAGTACAGCTGGTTTGACAGCAAGCCGGACGGCACCATGCTGGGGCAGAAGGTCACGGCATTAAGACGGGTGGGCGTCTATGTGCCCGGAGGAAAGGCCGTGTATCCCTCCTCTGTGCTGATGAATATTATGCCTGCGAAGGTGGCAGGCGTGGAAGAGATCATCATGGTGACGCCGCCGGGAAAAGACGGAAAGGTGAATCCCACTACATTGGTAGCCGCAAAGGAAGCCGGAGCAGCCGCGGTCTACAAGGTGGGCGGGGCACAGGCCATCGCGGCGCTGGCTTACGGAACCCAGAGCATTCCCAAGGTGGACAAGATCGTAGGTCCCGGCAATATCTATGTAGCGCTGGCGAAAAAGGCAGTATACGGGCATGTCAGCATTGACTCCATCGCGGGACCCAGCGAGATCCTGGTCCTGGCGGACGAGACGGCCAATCCCCGGTATGTGGCGGCGGACCTGTTGTCCCAGGCAGAGCATGACGAACTGGCTTCGGCGATCCTGGTGACCACCAGCAGGGAGCTGGCGGAACAGGTGTCCCGGGAGACAGACCGGTTTATCCGGGAGCTTTCCAGAGGGGAGATCATTCAAAAGTCTCTGGACAATTACGGACATATCCTGGTGGCCGATACGATGGAGGATGCCATTGATGCGGCCAATGAGATCGCGTCCGAGCATCTGGAGATCATGACGGCGGATCCCTACCAGGTCATGACCAAGATCCGCAACGCAGGGGCGATCTTTATCGGGGAATACAGCAGCGAACCGCTGGGAGACTATTTCGCAGGGCCGAACCATATCCTGCCGACCAACGGGACCGCCAAGTTTTTCTCCCCCCTGTCTGTAGATGATTTCCTGAAAAAATCCAGTATCATCGCCTATTCGCGGGAAGCGCTGGAAGAGGTGCACAGGGATATCGAGCAGTTTGCAGAGGCCGAGCAGCTGACGGCGCATGCCAATTCGATCCGGGTGCGGTTTGAAGATTAAAAGGAGGACTCCTTATGAAAGAGCGGATGGGAACGTGTACGAGAAAAACAAAGGAGACGGAAATCGCTCTGTCCATCAATCTGGACGGACAGGGGAAGAACCGGATCGATACCGGGATCCCGTTTTTTGACCATATGCTTCACGGATTTGCACGGCACGGGCTGTTTGACCTGGACGTACAGGTGAAGGGGGATCTGGAGGTGGACTGCCATCATACGGTGGAGGATACCGGGATCGTACTGGGGCAGGCCATTGCGGATGCGTTGGGGGATAAGGCAGGGATCAAGCGTTACGGCAGCTTTATCCTGCCCATGGATGAGGTGCTTGCCCTGTGTGCCGTGGATCTGTGCGGCCGTCCGTATTTTAGATATGACGCGGAATTTACGGCGGAACGGCTGGGGGGACTGGATACGGAGATGGTGCGGGAGTTCTTTTATGCCGTTTCCTACAGCGCGGCCATGAACCTGCATCTGAAAATTCTGGATTCCGGAAATAACCATCATATGGCGGAGGCGCTGTTCAAGGCATTCGGAAAGGCACTGGACGCGGCGACCATGGCGGAGCCCAGGATGGAGGGTGTCTGGTCCACAAAGGGCAGCCTGTAGCGATATTGTGCGCCAGATAAATCTGCAGGATCTGGCTTCGAAAAATAGATGAAGGAGAAAAGAATATGAGTTATAAACGGTTAACGCCATGCATTCTGATCGACGGCGCCAAGGCTGTCCGGTGGTTTGACGATAAGACCGTGGTATCAGATGATGTGGTTTCCCTTGCAAAGCATTACGGCGAGCGGGGGGCGGATGAACTGATCGTATTCGATCTGTCCAATTCGGATGAAAATCATGAAGAAGCGATCGACCTGATGAAAAAGATCAACCGGGTCATCAGCATCCCCATGGTGGCAGGCGGCAATATCCGCCGCCAGGAGGATGTGAAAAAGATCCTGTATGCGGGTGCGAAGCGGGCTCTTTTGAACCTGTCCAAACCCGGAACCTTAAAGCTTCTGGAAGAGGCGGCGCTGCGGTATGGAAAGGAACGGATTGCCGTATCGCTGAATGATTTTGACGCGTTGTTCAAGCACCAGCATCAGATCGAGGAGTATTCCACGGAAATGATATTCATGCACAGGCTGGATCTCAATTCCGTTGTCAATATTACAGAGATCCCCTGTGTGGTCGTAACGGACACCATGGAGCAGAACGAGATCTTAAAAATCCTGAAATCCGATGGGGTCAAGGGTGTTTCCGGCCTCTTCATCAGCCAGAAGGATATGGACTTTGACGCCTTTAAAAATGTCTGTCTGGACGAAGGAATCCGGATGACTTCTTTTGAGAGCATTATGGATTTTGCGGAATTTAAGCTGAATTCCGAAGGACTCATCCCGGTGATCGTCCAGGATTACAAGACCAATGAAGTGCTCATGCTGGCTTACATGAATGAGGATGCGTTCGAGCATACCATCAAGACGGGCAAGATGACCTACTACAGCAGGAGCCGTCAGGAACGCTGGGTGAAAGGGGAGACCTCCGGGCACTACCAGTATGTGAAGATGCTGACCGTGGACTGCGACAAGGACACGCTGCTGGCAAAGGTGGAGCAGATCGGCGCGGCCTGCCATACCGGGAACCGGACCTGCTTTTACCAGCCCATCGCGGGAAATGATTTTGACGCCAAGAATCCCCTTCAGGTCTTCGAGTCTGTGTATAAGACGATCGTAGACCGGAAGCAGAATCCCAAGGAAGGGTCTTATACCAATTATCTGTTTGATAAAGGAATTGATAAGATCCTGAAAAAAGTAGGAGAGGAAGCGACAGAGATCGTGATTGCCTCCAAGAACCCCAATCCGGAGGAGATCAAGTATGAGGTCTCGGATTTTATGTACCATCTTATGGTATTGATGGTGGAACGGGGGATCACATGGGAAGATATCACAAAGGAGCTGTCAGACCGGTAAAAAAGTCTTGAAATTTAAAAATTTTTATGGTAGTATGGTGTGAATTGAATATGGAGCAGTCAGGTGTCAGAGCAATCCATGCAAATGAATGAGCAGGTTGAAGGTTCTTTGGAGCGTCAGCCGTACAGCTTTTATCAATGGATTTACTCTGGTGAAAAGGGAAACAGGTGAGAATCCTGTACGAACTCGTCACCGTAATTAGGGAGCAGAAGCCAATATATCACTGGGAAACTGGGAAGATGGCGGATGCAGTGATCTTTAAGCCGGGAGACCTGCCTGAATGCTGTACAGAAACGATTGTTTCAGACCACGAGTAACTGGTTGTACGTTTGAATATATGGAAAATGCGTTTCCTTTGCTTTTTTGTATGTTTATTTTGTGTACAAACCCTTTACCCGTATAGGCAGAGGGTTTTTTATTTCCGCGGGGCATTTTGCAGCTGCCTGGGCTTGTGCTGCCTGAAACTGGTTTCTGACGTACCTATTTCATTATAAGGCAATGATTCAGACCAGCAGGCCGCAGACCCAGCCTTTCGATTTACATATGCAGGCGCGGGCTCCGCAAACAAAATATTTTATTACTGCTGTGTTGAGTCAATGCAAACAAAACAATGGCAGGTTATGCCGAAGGAGGACATATGAAAAAAAGAACAGCAGTAGTATTTATGGCAGCACTGGCAGGAGCATTGTGGGTAACAGGATGCGGAAACGGCAATGGAACATCCCAGGAGGATTCCGTGGAAGTGAGCGGCGAAGCCGAAGACGGCGCACAGGCTGAGGAAGACGGAGCCGCAGATGCCAAAACAGATCAAAAAACAGATCAGGAGGCTGCGGATGAAGCGGCGGCGCTGATCGACGCGATCTATGTGCAGGAACGGACCGAGGAGACGGACAGCCAGTGCGCGGCGGCGAAGGACGCATGGGACGCTCTGACAGACGCCCAGAAAGAGCTGGTAGAGGGAGAAAATGCGGATCCGGATTATTTTGGAAGAGATACCGGAGACGCGTCGAAGGACGATCCCCGCAACCAGGATGAGATCGGTGAGAATGAAATCCTTGCAGTCAGCTTCGGTACATCCTTCAATGACAGCCGTGCTGCAGACATCAAGGGGATTGAGGACGCACTGCAGGAGGCATATCCGGACTGGTCCGTAAGAAGGGCATTCACAGCACAGAACATTATCAACCATATCCAGGCCAGAGACGGAGAATACATTGACAACGTGGAACAGGCGCTGGAGCGCGCGGCAGCAAACGGGGTCAAGAATCTTGTGATCCAGCCCACCCATCTGATGCGCGGCGCGGAGTATGACGAATTGATGGAAGCAGTGGAAGCATATCAGGATCAGTTTGAAACCGTGAAAACTGCGGAGCCGCTTCTGGGAGAGGTGGGAACGGACGCTTCCGTGATCAATGAGGATAAAGCTGCCGTGGCGGAGGCAGTTACCGGGGAAGCATGTAAGGACGCAGGCTACGACAGCCCGAATGCCGCAAAGGAGGACGGTACGGCCTTTGTATTCCTGGGACACGGTACCTCCCATACAGCCAAGGTATCTTACAGCCAGATGCAGACACAGATGTCGGAGCTTGGATATGACAATGTATTCATCGGAACAGTGGAAGGCGAACCGGAAGAGACCGCATGCGATGCAGTGGTGGAAGCAGTGTCAGAGGCCGGCTATAAGAAGGTGGTTCTCAGACCGCTCATGGTCGTGGCCGGAGACCATGCCAACAATGATATGGCCGGGGAAGAGGAAGATTCCTGGCTGAGCATGTTTCAGGCATCGGGAAAATTTGACAGCGTGGATGTACAGGTTACAGGTCTTGGACAGATCGAAGCGATCCAGAAGCTGTATGTGCAGCATACCGCAGACGTGATCGGCCAGTAGTGTAAAAAGTAACATACGAAAAAATGTCAGCTGTACGGTTGGATGCACCAGGAAGTCTCTGGCCTGCAGTAGAAATAGCAGAGGGAATACGATGATGAAAAAATGGAACCTGATAGTTGGCGCATTATTGCTGGCGGTCTCACTGACCGCCGGCTGCGCAGGAGAAAGCAGCACGCAGAAGACGGCTGCACAGGAGAACAGCGGGGAAACGAAAGTATCTCCTGACTCGGAACCTGCATCGGAGGATACGGATTCCGAAAAGGAGGCAGAGCTTCCGGACGGAATCTATACGGCGGAGTTTGATACGGACAGCAGCATGTTCCAGGTAAATGAAGCATGTGACGGCAAGGGAACCCTCACCGTCGAGAATGGGGAAATGATCTTACATATCTCCCTGATGTCAAAAAAGATCTTAAATCTGTTTCCCGGACTTGCCGAAGACGCGGCAAAGGAGGGGGCCGAACTTTTGATTCCGACGGAGGATACGGTGACCTACAGCGACGGCATGACCGAGGAGGTGTACGGCTTTGACGTGCCGGTCCCGGCCCTGGATGAGGAGTTTGACCTGGCGCTGATCGGAACAAAAGGAAAATGGTACGACCATAAGGTGCGTGTTTCCAATCCGGAGCCCCAGGCGGACGGAGCAGACGGAGAAAAGGCTCTGCAATGGGAGGACGGCAGCTATACCGCAGAGCTTTCTTTTGAGGGAGGAAGCGGAAAGGCCAGGATCTTGTCTCCCGCCGAGATCCACATCTCACAGGGGGCTGCGACCGCGGTCGTACAATGGAGCAGTCCCAACTATGACTATATGATCGTTGGCGGGGAAAAATATCTGCCGGTCAATACGGAAGGAGATTCTGTTTTTGAAATACCGGTGCCTGCCTTTGACGAGCCGGTTGATGTGATCGGCGATACGGTGGCTATGAGCACGCCCCACGAGATCGAGTATACGCTGACCTTTCATTCGGATACCATGAAGGCAGCAGAATAAGGAGCACTGAAAATGAGAGGAAGAAAGAGGACGATCATCGCAATATGCCTGCTTTTACTGGGCGCGCCAGGGCTGCAGGGCTGCGGCGGCCCTTCCTCTGATCAGCCGGATTCCGGGAATACGGACAGCCTGCCGCAGGACAGCCGAAAAGGAGAGCCGCTCGTCTATGAAAGCAGTATGGAGCTCCAATATGCCGAAAATTTTACGGTAGACTATTATGAAGGGGGCTATACGATCCTGACAACTGTCATGGACGGACAGCGGTTCCTGGTTGTTCCGGAGGAACAGTCCATACCGGAAGATCTGGAGGAGGATCTTATCGTATTGCAGCGCCCGGTGGAAGAAATCTATCTGGTAGCGTCGGCTGTCATGGATATGTTCAGTGAGCTGGATGCTCTGGACGCGATCTCTTTTTCCGGGCAGAAGGAAGAAAACTGGTATGTGCAAAAAGCCAGGGAAGCCATGGCCAGGGGAGAGCTCTTATATGCGGGAAAATACAGCAAACCGGATTATGAGCTGCTTGTCTCAGAGGGCTGCGGGCTTGCCATAGAAAACCGGATGATCTCCCATTCGCCGGAGGTCGTCGAAAAGCTGGAGGACTTCGAGATCCCTGTTATGATCGAATATTCCAGTTATGAGCCGCATCCCCTGGGAAGAGTGGAATGGGTTCGGTTTTTCGGAGCCCTGCTTGGAAAGGAAGCAGAGGCGGATCGGATCTTCGAAGAACAGGCGGCGGTTTTAAAGGAGATGGAGGCAGACCAACAGACAGGACAGACGGTTGCGTTTTTTTTCATGACGTCAAATGGTCTGGTGCAGGTGCGTCAATCCTCCGATTATGTGCCCAAAATGATCGAGCTTGCAGGCGGAGCCTATATTTTTGAACGGCTCGGTGGTCCGGAGACGAAGCGCTCGACGTTGAACCTGCAGGCTGAGGAGTTTTACAACAGCGCGAAGGACGCGGATTTTCTGATCTACAACAGCTCCATTGACGGCGGCGTGTCAAGCAAAGCCGAGCTTCTGGAGAAATGCGGGTTTCTGGAAGATTTTCAGGCGGTGCAGGATGGAAATATCTGGTGCACGACAAATGATATGTACCAGCAGTCTTTATCCATCGGGGATTTTATAAAAGATCTCCATACCATGCTGACAGGCGGGGAGGAAGACACGATGCATTACCTGTTTCGTCTGGAATAAGGAACTGTGAAAGAACTTGTGAGGTTTTCAGGGACTGTAAAAAAAGAACGGCTGCAGTTCCAGAAAAGAAAGGGGATGCGTACAATGCGAAAAAGCAGGAGGGACAGGCAGATCGCGGCATTTCTGCTTCTGGGGACAGGAGCCGCGGTGCTTTTGGCCCTCAACATCTGCATCGGAAGTGTAAGCATTCCCCTTCCGGAGCTGATCCGGATACTGACAGGGCAGGGCGGGAACGAAACGGCGGAAAGGATCCTCTGGGAGATTCGGCTGCCGAGGGCCTTTGCGGTCATCATACTGGGCGGCGCCCTCTCCCTGGCCGGATACCTTTTGCAGACCTTTTTCCACAACCCCATCGCCGGTCCCTTCGTCCTCGGCATTTCCTCGGGGGCAAAAATGGCGGTGGCGCTGGTGATGGTTTTTCTCCTGGGAAGGTCTGTCAGAATGTCCTCTGGGGACATGATACTGGCGGCATTTGCCGGGGCCATGCTGTCCATGGGGTTCGTCCTGCTTTTGTCCCGCAGGGTGCAGGGAATGTCGATGCTGGTGGTGGGCGGCGTGATGATCGGCTATATCTGTTCAGCAGTTACGGAGCTGGTGGTGGTCTTTGCGGATGACGCGGATATCGTCAATCTCCATAACTGGTCGCAGGGCAGCTTTTCCGGAATGACGTGGGATCATGTACGGGTGATGGCCGCTGCCGTATCCGTGACGTTCCTGGCCGTGTTTCTGCTGTCAAAGCCGCTTTCGGCCTATCAGCTCGGGGAAGCCTACGCGCAGAATCTGGGAGTCAATATCCGGCTTCTGCGGATCTGCCTTGTCATCCTCTCCAGCCTTTTATCCGCCTGTATCGTAGCCTTTGCGGGGCCCATTTCCTTTGTCGGGATCGCGGTTCCGCATCTGGTAAAAAAACTGCTGGGAACGGCAGTGCCGTTTTCGATGATCCCTGCCTGCTTTTTGGGCGGAAGCGTGTTCTGTCTCGTCTGCGACCTGCTGGCCAGGACGATGCTCGCACCCACAGAGCTGAGCATCAGCACCGTTACGGCAGTTTTCGGCGCCCCGGTGGTGCTGTGGATCATGGCAGGCAGAAAAGCAGACGCGAAGCATTTTTCTTAGGAACTGCTGGAATACAGGAGGGAGCTGCGCAGTGAACTATTATTTTCAGGCAGAGCGGATGAGCGTTGGCTACCAGGGAGAGCCGGTGATCCAAAATATGGAGATCGGATTGAACCGGGGAGAGATATTGACGCTGATCGGCCCCAACGGGGCGGGAAAATCCACGATATTAAAAAGCATTGCGGGCCAGCTAAAGCTTCTCGGCGGAACGGTGTATCTGAACAAAAAAGAACTGTCCCGGATGTCCGGAGCCGAGCTGTCACGGAGAATGGCCGTAGTATTCACAGAGAAATTAAAAACGGAGCTGATGACCTGTGAGGATGTGGCTGCCACAGGGAGATATCCTTATACCGGGCCGTTTGGAAGGCTGTCAGAAAAAGACCGCGCAGCCGTTGCGGAGGCAATGGAGCTAGTCCATGTGACGGAGCTTGGGAGTCAGGATTTTACAAAGATCAGTGACGGGCAGAGACAGCGGGTGATGCTTGCCAGGGCAATCTGCCAGGAGCCGGAGATCATTATCCTGGACGAGCCTACCTCCTTTTTGGACGTGAAATATAAACTGGAATTTTTATCGGTGCTGCAGGAATTACGGCTCAGGAAGGGGCTGACGGTCATCATGTCCCTTCATGAGCTGGAACTGGCGGAGCGGGTTTCCGACCGGATCCTGTGTGTGGATGGACCCTATGTGGAACGGTTTGGAACGCCGGAGGAGATCTTCCGGCCGGGATATATCCAATCCCTGTTTCACATAGGGACGGGAAGCTTTGACGAGGAAAACACGAGTATGGAGCTGGAAGCGCCCAGGGGAAAGGCGGACCTGTTTGTGATCGCGGGCGGGGGCAGCGGAAGAAGCATGTACCGAAAGTTGCAGCGGGAAAGAAAGGCCTTTGCCACGGGAATCCTCTATGAAAATGACCTGGATTATCCGGCGGCAGGGGCGCTGGCCGCGGAGGTGATCTCGGCAAAGGCATTTGAGCCGGTGGATGAGGCCGTGCTGCTCCAGGCGAAAAAGGTGATGGATTCCTGCAGCCGGGTGATCTGCTGCAGAACAGCCTTCGGAAGTCTGGAAAACGCCAACCGGGAGCTTCTGGAATACGCGCGGCAATGCGGAAAAACAATTCCTTACCGGGAAGGGGATGATTTCAGATGGCAAAAGTGATCATGATACAGGGAACAATGTCAGGCGTGGGAAAGAGCTTTCTTACGGCAGGGCTCTGCAGGATCATGAAGCAGGACGGATACCGGACCGCCCCCTTTAAATCACAGAATATGGCGCTGAATTCTTTTATCACAGAGGAAGGCCTGGAGATGGGAAGGGCGCAGGTGATGCAGGCGGAGGCGGCAGGCATAGAGCCGATGGTCTGTATGAACCCGATCCTGCTAAAGCCGACGAGCCATACCGGCTCCCAGGTCATTGTGAATGGAGAGGTGCTGGGAAACATGAACGCCAGAGAGTATTTCGCGTACAAAACAAAGCTCATCCCGGATATCAAACGGGCCTTTCGGAAGCTGGAAGCGCATGCGGACGTGATCGTGATCGAGGGGGCAGGCAGTCCGGCGGAGATCAATCTGCGGGAGCATGATATTGTGAATATGGGAATGGCAGAAATGGTGGACGCCCCAGTGCTTTTAGCCGGTGATATCGACAGGGGCGGAGTCTTCGCACAGCTGTTGGGGACTTTGCTGCTGCTGCGCGAGAAGGAAAAAGCAAGGGTCAAAGGGCTGATCATCAACAAATTCAGGGGAGACCAGACGATCCTGGATCCCGGGATCGCCATGCTGGAGGAAAAGGGAGGGATTCCCGTGGCCGGCGTTGTCCCCTTTATGGATCTGGCGCTGGAGGACGAGGACAGTCTGACGGACCGCTTTGAAAGAAGGGAAATCAGCGCTGTGGATCTTGCGGTGATCCGCTATCCAAGGATCTCGAACTTCACGGATTTTAATGCATTGGAACAGAGGAAGGAAGTGTCGGTGCGCTATGCGGCTTCCGTGTCAGAGCTGGGCCGTCCGGATATGGTCATCCTGCCCGGAAGCAAGAATACCATGGGGGATCTGAAATGGATGCGAGGAAACGGTCTGGAGGTTGCAGTCAAAAAGCTTGCGGAAGAGATCCCTGTTTTTGGGATCTGCGGAGGCTTCCAGATGCTGGGAGAACGGATCACAGATCCGAACCAGGTGGAGGAAGGCGGCTCCCTGCGGGGGATGGGGCTGCTTCCGGCCGTTACGGAGCTGACAGAGGAAAAGGTGCGCCGCAGGGTGAAAGGAGAGCTTCCAAAAGTGGACGGAATTTTTTCGGGACTTTCCGGGCTGGAATATACGGGCTATGAAATCCACATGGGAAAAACCGTCTGGATGGATGGGAAAAACGAAGGCAAAGGAAGCGGTATGGAATCGAGAGCCATCGTATCCTCTCGCAGTGCTTTATGGGACGAAGCCTGCCTGCCCCGGCGGAATCTGCATGATGGGAAGCACCAGGGGGATCAGCATGTGTATGGAACCTATGTGCATGGGATTTTTGACAAAGGCCCTGTTGCGGAAGCGGTGGTGCAGGCATTGGCGGAGAAAAAGGGGATCTCTTTCGAAAAGGGAGCTATGAAGGACTATCAGAGCCTGAAAGAAAGGCAGTATGATCTGCTGGCGGATACGCTGAGGAGTTATTTGAATATGGAGGAAATCTATGGAATGCTTAAGACGGCCCGCATGGAATAGCGATACGGGAGAAGCGCTGAATAAGCTTGTTGTGGAAGCCCCGGATGAGGAGGTCCGCAGAAATGTGCGGAAACGCTTTGACCATATGGCAAAGCCCCTGGACGGGATGGGAAGGTTCGAAGCACTCACGGCACAGATCGGAGCCATCCAGAGGACGGAACAGATCGATATCTCCAGGAAGGCCGTCATCATCCTGTGCGCGGACAACGGGATTGTTGCGGAAGGCATCAGTCAGTCCGGCCAGGAGGTGACGTTGGCGGTTGTCAAAAGTATGGCAGAACAGAAATCCTCCGTCGGAAAGATGGCAGCGCACATGGGAGCCGACACGATCCCGGTGGATATCGGCGTGAACACTTTGGAGCGGATCCCGGGAGTCCTGGATCGGAAGATCGCTTTGGGGACAAAAAATTTCCGATACGAGCCTGCTATGACAGAAAAAGAAGCAGTGAAGGCAATTTTTACAGGAATCGAACTGGCGGCGGACTGCAGGGAGAAAGGGTACAACATTCTTGCGACAGGAGAGATGGGGATTGGAAATACAACCACCAGCAGTGCCGTGGCGGCGGCGCTGCTGGACTGTGAAGTGACGGCAGTGACCGGGAGAGGCGCAGGCTTAAGCGACGAAGGGCTGCTCCAGAAGCAGAGGATCATTACCGAAGCCATAGAAAAATACCAGCTCAGAAACGCAGGCCCGCTTGAGATATTGAAAACCGTCGGAGGGCTGGACATTGCGGGACTGACCGGGCTCTGTATCGGCGGCGCGGTGTATCATATGCCCATTGTCCTGGATGGCGTCATCAGCATGACGGCGGCACTTCTGGCGGAACGGATCGTACCGGGAACCAGGGAGTATCTGCTTCCTTCCCACAAGGGAAAGGAGCCGGCAATGAAAAGACTGGCGGAGGAATTGGGGATCGAGCCTGTGATCGACGGCAGTCTGGCATTAGGGGAGGGAACCGGCGCAGTCATGATGCTTTCGCTGTTGGATCTGGTGATGAGCCTCTATCAGGATCAGACGACCTTTTCCGATATCCGGATCGAACCATATGAAAGATTTCAGTGAGAGGAAGGGAACGGTCGGATGATGATACTGGTGATCGGGGGAAGCGGCAGCGGGAAGTCCGGGTATGCGGAAGACTGTATGGTTTCCCTTTCGGAAGGAAAAAAGAAATACTATATCGCCGCGATGCAGGCATTTGACGCAGAGGCCGAAAGGAAGATCGAGAGACACAGAATGCTCCGCCGCGGAAA
>CATLCV010000030.1 GCA_949893755.1 uncultured Lachnospiraceae bacterium
GGGTAGATTTATGCATTGGGAAATATTAATTGTGATTTCTATGGATAAATTGATTCGCTTAAATCTTGAAATATAAATAAATTCCCTGTTTATCGGGGAGTTGCAGAGAGTGTAAAATCGGAATTTGGAGGGAAGATAGATATGACGAATTTGAATGGATATATTGTACTCATTACTGGCGGTTCCAGCGGTATGGGATTTGAAATGGCAAAACAGCTTCTTACACAGGGAGCAACCGTTGTCATTGCGGCAAGAACTGGAGCAAAATTGGAGCAGGCAAAAAAGACTTTGGAAAATTTCGGAGATGCCTATGCAGTAGCAATGGATGTTACGAGTGAAGAATCTGTTGCAAACGCGGCAACTTGGGTGATAGAGAATTTTGACCATTTGGATATGGTAGTGAATAATGCGGGGATTGGGGATAATGCTCCCGGAATGAAAGAATTACCAAAGGAACATCATTTTTATGAGATTCCAGTATCTACGATGAAAGCAGTGATTGATACAAACTTCATTGGCTACTTTATTGTTGCCAGGAAGTTTGTACCGATTATGGTGAAACAGGGGCATGGTAGTTTAGTATATGTTTCCACCAGTACAAATACAATGACAAGACCCGGACAGTTGCCATATGGCCCGTCAAAAGCCGGAGCGGAGGCAATGACAACAATTATCGCAAACGAGTTGAAAGATATGGGAATTATGGTAAATATTATCTGTCCCGGCGGTTTTACAGATACAGCTATGGCAGGAGAAGATGTGAAAGAGTTTTTCCAAAAGAACAATATGCCGATTCTGCCGCCCACAATTATGAACAAGGCTATTTCCTTTCTTGCTTCACCTGCATCCGCAGGTATCACAGGAAAAAAATTTGTCGGTAAAGATATGGATGTATGGATGAAAGAAAATGGGATTGAGATGGATTTCTGATTCAAATTTCAGTTTATGTGGCTGGATAATTAGGCACTTAGAAGCAGTTTCTTGCGCAAAAAGGCAAAATTTCGTGGCGTGCTTTTCTGGTTTATCCAGGTTAGGATTGTAGAAGGAATGAGCGCATTAAAGCATCTTGGAAGTTTTTGCCGGGATTTTTATGTTTAGTACGAGCTAAAATTCAAATGGGAAATTAGCGCTGTAAAAAAGAAAGGGGGATGGGGCATGTCAAGAAAAAATCATAAAGTGGTAGACGGCAGGCTGCTGCAGACGGATAAAAAATACTCCCATCTGAAGCTCAAGCAGAAAGAAAAAATCTATACGTGGATGTTTGAGGAAACAAAACATTATCATGATAAAAATGGAAGATGTCCGGATAAAAAGGAAGATGATCCCGTTATTGTGAATGCTGTCTATGACAGGATTGAGAATGCTGAAATCTGGATCCCCTATGGTGAGGTGTTGAAGCACTATAGAAGCATCAAGGTAAAGCTCTGCAGGAGAATACGCAGCGGAGCAGATGCGGGCGGCAAGATCCATAACCAGCATCCAAATCAACGCGTGAAGTTTATGAATATGTGTATGATCTCTGACGGCCAGGGGTGTGTGGCAGCGCTTGACAAGGTAAGCGGTAACTACCAGGGGACAACATTCCCGGGAGGCCATGTGGAGAGGGATGAGACATTCACAGAGTCCGTCATCCGGGAAGTCAGTGAAGAAACAGGACTTGTGATTGAGAATCCGAAGCTCTGTGGGATTTACCATTGGTTTATGGATAGCGTACATCAGATCGTATATATTTACCTGGCTGAAAGATATACGGGGCAATTACAGTCTTCCGCAGAGGGGCAGGTATACTGGATTCCGGAAACGGATTTTCTAAAAAAAGAACTGGCACCGGGGATGGAGGCTGTAGTAGAACTGATCCATGATGACAGACTCAGTGAATGCTATTTGTGGAATGAGGAGGGCTGTTGGAAAAAGAGACTGCTATAAAGACAATATGAAAAAATAGTGACGCTTGGGAAGAATCATGAAAGTGTAGAGTGATAAGGGGGATTTCTGTAATGAGAATTAAGAGGATGGATTATGATTTCTCAGTATGCAAAGTCAGAGATTATTCGATGGTTGATCTTAACAGCGGGTTCTGTTTTATCGGGAAAACCGATGAAGAGAATTCCCTGGTCTGCCTGACAGATTGTGTACCGGAGAATGTGATCGAGCGGGAGGACGGCTGGAAGGCATTCAGAATTGATGGAACTTTAGATTTTTCATTAATTGGAATCCTTTCTGTTATATCGTCATTACTGGCAGAAAAAGAGATCGGGATCTTTGCAATCTCAACGTATAATACGGATTATATTCTGACAAAAAAAGAAGATTTTTCCAGAGCATTAGAAGCAATGTGTTCTGCTGGCTACGATGTGGCTTAATCGTGTAGAAATAGAAACAAGAATACAAAAATAGAAAATGAATACCGATATTGGAGCAAAAGGACATGGATTGAAAACATGTCCTTTTTGTTGTCATAATCTACGGAAAATCTGCCGGGGACTTGTTCTTTGCAGGTATGTTACAAACCTAAACCTTGTGTCACTGTGACGCAAAGTTTAAAGGGAATGTAGACGGACATTATAAAACCAGATGGAAATTTGCTGGAAGATAGGAGGTATATGGGGAAACATACGATAGGGGATCTATATCAAATGCAGGCTCTTCCGTTATCGGCTAAGATCAGGATGACAGAATATAGAATCCGTGAATGGGTGGATTGCTATGGAGAGGACGGCATATATATCAGTTTTAGCGGTGGAAAAGACAGCACTGTTTTGTTGGATATGGTGAGAAAAAGTTATCCAGGAGTTCCGGCGGTATATGTAGATACAGGACTAGAATATCCGGAGATCAGGACATTTGTGAAGCAGCAGGAAAATGTGGAGATTCTTAGACCGAAAATGAATTTTCGGGAGATTATTGAAAAATATGGCTATCCGTTCATCGGTAAAGAAGTGGCGGGATGTGTATATGGAGCACGAAGATATGTGGAAAAATTGATCGCAAGAGAACAAGGTGTCGATCATCATAATACGATTTCCAAGTATAGTTATGATATAGCGGATTTGGTGGGGGTTGATCACAGACAAAATAAAGAAAATCCATTTTATCAAAGTCTGCTCCGGGGAGAAATACCAAGCACGGATATCAAAACCCCTGTTAGATATCTGATCTTACAGGGAAAGTATATCCATAAAGAGAATGGAGTGGAGACATCAGAGTATTCCAAAATGTATAATAGGGAGAGGTATAAATTTTTCCTGGAGGCTCCTTTTGAAATATCAAATCATTGCTGTTCTATTATGAAGAAAGCGCCGATACATGCTTATGCAAAGCGGACAGGGCGAATGCCAATGACTGCGCAATTAGCGAGTGAAAGCAGGCTTAGAACGACAAATTGGCTGAAAAACGGATGCAATGGATTTCATATGAAAAATCCGGTCAGCAATCCGATGGCCTTTTGGACTGAGCAGGATGTGCTGGAGTACATTTATCATGATCAACTTCCGATTGCAAGTGTATATGGGGAAGTGATTGAGGAGGGGATAAAGAAGAAAAAGAGACAAAAAAAGGAATTGGATATGGAACTGTTTGATCTGGATAAGCCAGTGTATACGACGACTGGATGTAAGAGGACTGGATGTGTCTATTGCGGATTTGGGTGTCATATGGAAAAGTCACCGAACCGTTGGGAGATTGCGGAGAAAATATCGAATCCGGCAGTGATTGACTATATGCTGCGCGGGGGACATTTTGATGAAAATGGTCTCTGGAAACCAAGTCAAAAAGGGCTGGGCTATTGGTTTGTGATCGAATGGATCAATCTGCATGGGAATCTGAATATTATCATGCCGCACAGAGAGAAATACCTTGACCAGTATAGGACAGAAGAGACACAAAAATATTTAAGTATCAGCAGTACGAAGGTGACTCATAAAACGAGTTAAAAAGCGGTTTCCCTATGATTCCGCTTCATGAGTTTTTATTTTTCCACATTCGTTTTCAACCTGCTCTATATGCTGGATCAATACATATTCAATATAGTTCGTCATTGAACGGTGTTCGTTTGTTGCTAAAATACCTATTTTATCAAATACTTCATCTGCCAGGCGTAAAGTAAATACACGCTTATTCGTTGCCATGTTTTTGTCCTCCGAATTGAGTATAAAGAAATAGTACCCTATTTTTTATAAATAATATACATTCACTTGACTGTAAAATGATGTCACTTTATACTGTAAATGAAATAGTGAACAGGAGGCTTGAAATAAGATGAAACCTAAATATATCCAACTTCCGCCATTACAAGCAGATTTACCGTTAGAATCCATAGAGATGATCTGGACTTATGCCCGGATGAAAAGGGAAGAACAGGGTTTGGTTCGTGATATGCTTGAAACATGTGTCGAAGGGAGAGCAAAAGAGCTGGAACATACCGAGTTTGCCAGGACATTAGAAGATACTGATATAGAAGTAAGCCAGGAAATCATGGAATATAACGAACTAATGAAGAGGCTGATAGGAGCTTTGATCGCGCAGGCGTGTGAGACGGCGGGGATTGTGTATCAAAATTATTGTGTGAAAGGAAAGACATTGGAAGAAATAGCCACGGAGTATAATCTGGATAAGGGAATATTACACCTGTTGGCACAGTATTATGATAGAAAATGGAAAACATTGTAAATAGGTAAGCAAAAGCAGCAGATTCTGAGGAAGAGATTGCTGTTTTTTTAATACCAACATATGCGGAAGACTGTAAATGACAGCCTGTATAGGGCTTCAATAAATCTAGCAATCATATTCGGAGCAGTATGCCGAAAGAATCACTTTGCGTCACAGTGACGCAAAGTTGCGAAAGGAGAGGGTATGATTAGAATGACTACTATGAAAATAAGGTTACTATTAAGATATGGGCATCATCCTATCCGTGCAGAACCGGATGGACTTACATCAGGTATTGAGATTTATCATAAAAATGGGAGAGATTCAGAAGGAGAAAGCAGAGAAATACCGGCAGAAATAGATAGAGCTGCAAAGACAATTGAATATGGAACAGAATACAGGAAAGCCTACCGTCATTTTATCTGCTAAGAAAAAGCAGGTCTGATCATGTAGGCTTTTCTTTTTCATAGAAATAAAACAAAAAGCAGGAAAGGAGAGGGGACAGGTTTTAGGTACTTGTAGATAGTAGCTGTAAATTGTCCCCCAAAGGTAAAAAATGTATGGCATTTTTCGCATCGGCAATTGCAATCTTGCAGACTTTAGTGGTAGCGATTGGGGCGGGGATCTCAGTATGGGGCGGGATCAACCTCCTGGAAGGTTACGGAAACGACAATCCGGGTTCCCGATCGCAGGGAATTAAGCAACTGATGGCCGGAGGTGGGATCGTCCTGATCGGGACGCAGCTGGTTCCGCAGCTGGGAAGTTTATTTTAGAGGAAAGGAGACCCAAACATGTTCGATAGCATTTTTGAGGCGATCGAAGAGTGGATGAGGGAACTTCTGACCGGAATGGTTACGTCCAACCTGACGACAATGTTTACAGATGTCAATGAAAAGACAGGTGAGATTGCGACTCAGGTTGGACAGACACCACAGGGATGGAACGGGAATATTTTCAGTATGATACAGAGCCTCTCCAATTCCGTGATCGTGCCGATCGCAGGTATGATCATTACGTTCGTCCTGTGCTACGAACTGATCTCTATGCTGACAGAGAAAAACAACATGCATGAAGTAGATACCTGGATGTTTTTCAAGTATTTTTTCAAAATGTGGGTTGCGGTGTATCTTGTGAGCAATACATTTACGATCACCATGGCCGTATTTGATGTGGGCCAGCATGCGGTGAACGCGGCAGGGCTGGTGATTCACTCAGAGACTGCGATCAATGTGGATTCTATGATAGAGACGATGGAGGCCGCAATGGAAACGATGGAGATCGGGGAGCTTGTCGTGCTGGCCCTGGAAACGATGCTGGTCAGTCTGTGCATGAAGATCATGGCGGTTTGGATTACGGTCATTTTATTTGGCCGTATGATAGAGATTTACCTTTATACTTCGGTTGCGCCAATCCCCTTTGCCACCTTGTCAAACCGGGAATGGGGACAGGTAGGGAACAACTATTTCCGGGGGCTTCTGGCGCTTGCCTTCCAGGGATTTTTTATGATGGTGTGTGTAGGCATATATGCGGTGATGGTATCGACAATCCGGATTTCCGATAACATGCATTCCGCTTTATTCGGCGTGATGGCATATACCGTGATGCTGTGCTTCAGCCTGATGAAAACAGGAAATTTGAGTAAGGCAATTTTTAATGCGCATTGAGGGGGGATAAGATTGAAAATAGGATTAGTAGACGTAGATTCTCATAACTGGCCGAACCTGTGTCTGATGAAGTTATCCGCTTATCATAAAAGCCAGGGACATCAAGTGGAGTGGTGGAGGCCGGAAGGAAAATATGATGTGGTTTATAAGAGCAGAGTATTCACAGATACATATTCTAAAGATACCGTGACTGTCAAAAATGCGGAACGGGTGATTACAGGCGGTACAGGTTACGGAAAAGGAGAAAATCTGCCGGATATCATAGAACATTGCTGCCCGGATGATACATTATATCCGCAGTTTGCCGATACAGCCTATGGTTTCCTGAGCCGGGGATGTCCGCGAAACTGCGGATTTTGTATTGTCAGCGGCAAAGAAGGAAGAAAAAGCGTCCGGGTTGCGGATCTGGACGAGTTCTGGCATGGACAAAAAGAGATCAAGCTGATGGACGCAAACCTTTTGGCATGCCGTGAACATGAAACACTGATCCGTCAGCTTGCAGACAGCCGTGCATGGGTTGACTTTTCACAGGGACTGGATATCCGCCTGATTAATCCGGATAATATGTCGCTGCTGAATCAGGTACGGGCCAAAACTGTACATTTTGCATGGGATAATCCGGAAGAAGATCTGACAGGCTGCTTTCAGAAGTTTCTGGATCTCACGGCCATCAGGGACAGGAGACGCAGACAAGTTTATGTGCTGACCAATTATGGAAGCACTCTGGAACAGGATTTGTATAGAATAGAAACATTGCGTGATATGGGATTTTCCCCCTATGTGATGGTTTATGACCGGCCCAATGCCCCGGCAGTCACCCGTCATTTGCAGCGCTGGGTCAATAATAAACGGATATTCCATACGGTCATGCATTTTTCAGACTATACCGCAGGGAGAAGGGAGGCTGGTTAGATGGCATTTGTCAGCGTGCCGAAGGATCTGACAAAGATTAAAAACAAAGTCGTATTCAACCTGACCAGAAGACAGCTTGTCTGCCTGGCAGCTGCTGCGGCAGTAGGCCTGCCGTTTTATTTTTTGACTAAGGATTTTTTAGGAACCAGTAATGCGGCAACCGGAATGGTGCTTTTGATGCTTCCGGCATTCTTATTTGCAATGTATGAGAAGGACGGAATGCCGCTGGAAAAGATCCTGCTTCATATCATTCATGTAAAATTCCGGCGGCCCGCAATTCGGAGATATGAAGTGAAAAATATATATGAAACACAGGAAAACACTGTAATTTCAAGTTGCAAGAAAGGAGATCGGACGCGTGGGAAGAAAAAGAACAGCCCATTCACCGCAGCGGGTGACGGGAAAAGAAGCCGCCGTATTTTTGGATGATTGGGATCTGGATGCGGATGAAGCGGAGCCATTAGATGACTGCCGGGAAACGACTTCTGCCCATTTAGGCAGCGGAGGGATGGTTCACAGGAAAATCACAAGGCGCGAGAGAAAAGCAATGGAGAGGGCAGAAAGAGAAGCGGAAAAAGCGAGAAAAATCCGGGAAGATGCGGAATGGAGGGCAGAGCAGAAAGCCTTACGGGAAGCGGAGAAGGCTGCGAAAAAGGAAGTGGCCAGAAAAAAGGCACAGAAAAGGAAAGCCATTTCCGGCAATAAATCCAGCCTCACAACGCCGGATACAGGAAAATCAGTTATCGAAAAGAAGACAGAAAAAAAGAAATCCGTATCTTCAAAGGAGAAAAAGAGCAAAGAAAAGCAGATTTCCGCGCAGCAGTCCATCCCGTACCGGGAGATGGCAAGGGATGGGATCTGCAGGGTGCAGGATCGGTATTATTCGAAGTCGATTCGTTTTTACGACATCAACTATCAGCTGGCACAGAATGAAGATAAAAATGCTATATTTGAAAACTGGTGTGATTTTCTGAACTACTTTGACAGCACAATCCATTTTCAGCTCTCTTTTGTGAACCATCACAGCAATATGAAAGAATATGAATCCATCATCCAGATCAGACCGCAGAATGACAGCTTTGACGATGTGAGGATGGAGTATGCGCAGATGCTGAAAAATCAGCTTGCAAAGGGGAACAACGGGCTTGTCCGTACAAAATATATCACATTTGGGATTGAAGCCGACAATATCCGGGAAGCAAAGCCAAGGCTGGAAAGGATTGAAACGGATATATTGAATAATTTTAAGGTGCTGGGGGTATCGGCATATCCCATGAGCGGAGAGGAACGGCTGCAGGCTTTATATGAAACGTTCAATTCGGAGGAGACAGTTCCGTTTCAGTTTTCTTATGACAGGCTGCTTCAGAGTGGGATGGGGACGAAAGATTTCGTTGCGCCAACCAGTTTTGAATTTAAAAGCGGGAAAGAGTTCCGGATGGGAGACACTTTTGGGACGGCATCTTATCTGCAGATTCTGGCACCGGAACTGACGGATAAGATGCTTGCGGAATTTCTGGAAATGGACAGGAATCTGCTGGTGAACCTCCATATTCAATCCATAGACCAGATGAAAGCAGTTAAGCTGGTCAAAAGCAAAGTGACAGATATCAACAGAATGAAGATTGAAGAACAGAAGAAAGCGGTCCGCTCCGGCTATGACATGGACATTATCCCCTCAGACCTCAATACCTATGGAAGTGAAGCACTGCGGCTTCTGGAGGATCTGCAGTCCAGAAATGAAAGGATGTTTCTTGTGACTGTTCTATTCCTGAACACGGCAAAGACAAGGCAGGAACTGGAAAACGCGGTGTTCCAGACAGGCGGTATTGCACAGAAATACAACTGCTCTCTCCGGAGGCTGGATTATATGCAGGAACAGGGATTGATGAGCAGTATTCCGCTGGGATTGAACCTGATTCCCATTAAGCGGGCACTGACGACGACATCCACTGCTATTTTTGTGCCGTTCACGACACAGGAGCTGTTCATGGCAGGGGAATCTTTGTATTACGGGCTGAATGCATTGAGCAGCAATATGATCATGGTAGATCGGAAAAAGCTGAAAAATCCCAATGGACTGATCCTTGGAACGCCCGGATCCGGTAAATCGTTCTCTGCGAAACGGGAGATCACCAACGCCTTTTTTGCAACCCAAGACGATATCATCATTGGAGATCCAGAAGGAGAATACTATCCGCTGGTCAATGCCCTCGGCGGGCAGGTGATCCATATTTCAGCATCCAGCCGGGATTACATCAATCCGATGGATATCAATATGGATTACTCCGACGATGATAATCCCCTTGGGGTGAAGAGTGATTTTATCCTGTCTTTGTGTGAGCTGATCATGGGAGCCAGGAATGGCATTGAGGCGGAAGAAAAATCTGTGATAGACCGTTGCCTGCCTATCGTGTACCAGAAGTATTTTGAAGATCCGGTGCCGGAGAACATGCCGGTGCTGGGAGATTTGTACCAATGCCTGCGGAGGCAGGAGGAAGTGCAGGCACAGCGGATTGCCACAGCATTGGAGATTTATGTGAATGGTTCTCTGAAAGTGTTCAATCACCGAACCAATGTAGAATTGGAGAACCGGATCATCTGTTTTGATATCAAAGACCTGGGAAAGCAGTTAAAAAAGTTAGGGATGCTCATTGTTCAGGATCAGGTATGGAATCGTGTCACAATCAACCGTGCGTCTCATAAATCAACCAGATACTATATTGATGAATTCCATTTGCTGCTGAAAGAAGAACAGACAGCGGCGTATTCCGTGGAAATCTGGAAAAGATTCCGGAAGTGGGGCGGTATTCCCACAGCCATTACGCAAAATGTAAAGGATCTTCTGTCCAGCCGGGAAATTGAAAATATTTTCGAAAATTCAGACTTCATTTATATGCTGAATCAGGCAGCAGGCGATCGGCAGATTCTGGCGAAGCAGCTGAACATCTCACCGCATCAGTTATCCTATGTGACGAACAGCGGGGAAGGGGAAGGATTGATTTTCTATGGCAGTACAATTATTCCTTTTAAGGATAAGTTTGATAAATCGCTGCGTTTGTACACTCTGATGACAACAAAACCGTCTGAAATGGAAAAAGGACTGAAAAAATAGGTCTGATGAATGTGGAAAAACTGTTGAGGGCGTGCGTTTGATGTAAAGAGAGGAGAGGTACGATATGGGAACATCATTATCCCTTCCGCTGCGGGAACAGGAAAATATGGAGAAGCTATTCCGTCTTTTAGATAAACAGGGCATGCAGGAGGAAAAAAAGCAGGTCATGGATCTGATGAATTATGTAGACGGAATGGATGAACAGTTTGGAAAAGTATTGAAAGAATTACAGGCTGTAAAACGGCATCTGGTAAAGCTGCAGGACGGAGGACGCAGCCAGAGTATGCACAGGGAAGTGAGGATGCTTGATGCAAAAATAAAAGCAGCAAAGGCAGAACTGATTGATATTAAAAATCAGTTTATGGTCGGCATAGACAGGGCAATCGTGGAATTAAAAGAAAAAGGAACCCTTGCCTTATATCAAACCCTGGATTTCCTTAAGATTCAAAAAGGACTCATCGGTATAAAAAATCAATTGTATCAGGCGACAGATATGGCGAACCAGGGGATTATTAATCTTGGAAATGTTGGGGATGAGATACATGGAGTAAAGCTGCATTTGGGAAATATCCGGAAAGCGTTGACTGGAAAAGCGGCAGTAACAGGCAGTACCCGAGAGATCGAAAAAGGAGCGGTGTTCCGGATGCAGAAGATTCTTTCGGAAACGATGGGCGTGCTGTGCCGTCTGGAAAAGCGTACAGACCGGGCAATTCAAAAGCTGGATGCCTTGAAGGATCAGGCAAAAGAGATACAAAAGGCATCTGTTAGAAAAAAACTGAAAACCATTCAGGCCAGAAAACAGGAACAACCAGATCTAAAAGTACAAAAGAGGACAAGAGCAGCCGCACGGTAAAAGATCCGATTATGATAGGAGAAAAGTGAATATGCAAAAAGAAGAGCGGGAAAAGGACATGTCGGAAGAAAAACGGCCGGAAGGGTTATCCGAACATTCTTTGAGGGTGAATCGTATCCGGGGACATCCTTCTATGAGACGAAACTATGCAAAAGCAGCTATAGAGACGTCCCGTTATAGGAAGAAAAGACAGGTGTATTCTTATTCTGAAACGGAGAAAAAAGCTGCAGAAGATATACAGGATAGCCATTTCGCAGAGGATCAGGGGAAAGGAGATGAAAAAGCACATTCCAGGAGGAATCAGAAAACAGCGGTGAAGTCAGAAAAAACCTCCTGTGACGAGCTGCAGAAGAAGAGAAAAAGAGAGCAGATACATAAAGAACAGAAACAAACCTCTTCCCGTCTCTCTTTCAGCAAAGAGGAAAAGGAAGGGATCAAGGATACCGGCGGTGTTTCGAAAAAAATCACTTCCACAGGTGTCCGGTCCATAGAAACCTATGTACATGGAAGGCTGCATGAGGAAGAGCAGGATAATTCGGCAGCGGAAGGGGTCCATGAAGCTGAGCTGGCAGGCGAAAAGACAGTCCGTTATGCTTTCAACACATCCAGAGAACGGTTAAGGGGAAGTACTGCCGGATGGCGGGAATCTTCTGCAGAAAGTGGGAAAAAGCATCGTTTGAGGTTTGGTGCTGAAAAAGAAGCAGGAAAAACTGCGGGGAAACAGATGGCGGAGGCAGAAAGAGCAGAGAAAAATATGCTGCGGAAGTTCTGGCAGAAACAGCGGATTAAAAAGTCCTATCAGTTGGCAAAAAGGGGCGAAAAGACAGCAGAGGAGGCAGTAAACGCTACACAGACAGTACTTCACAAGGCCAAAAGTGCCGCAAAGCTCTTATTTCAAAACAGAAAGAATTTTTTGGGGACAGCGGCAGTGATCATGCTGCTGTTTCTTATTTTATCGGCAGGACTATCCAGCTGCGCTGTGACGATGCAGGGAGTCTCTTCCAGCATGATCGGAACGACTTATCCAAGTAAAGATGAAGAAATCTACGCAGTGGAAGCGGCGTACACGGCTTTAGAGGCTGCCTTGAACAGACAGATCAACAGCATGGAAAATTCCCATCCGGAATATGACGAATACCGGTATCAGGTGGACGAGATTTCCCACAATCCATATCATTTGATCTCTTATTTTACGGCCAAGTATGGGGAATTTACTTATGCGCAGGTGGCGGGAGAGATTGAAGAAATCTTCCGGGAACAGTATGGGCTTTATGTGGACTCTACGAAAGAGACTGTGACGGAGACGAAAATGGTTCGTGTGGGGGAATCATTGGGAAAGGTGGTGACAAGTGCTTACTGCAGCTGCCGAATCTGCTGCGGAATCTGGTCAGGCGGGCCGACGGCCAGCGGGGTATATCCGACAGCAAACCATACGATTGCTGTAGATGCCTATCGTCCTTTTGTACCAATGGGAACCAAGGTCATCATGAATGGTGTGGAATATGTGGTGGAGGATACGGGAGCATTTGCTTCTTATGGAGTACAGTTTGACGTCTATTATGTGGATCATGGGTCTGCTTCCGCTCATGGACATCAAACGTGGGAGGCATATATTGCAGACAGCAACGGAAACCGGGAGGTAGAAGTAACGACGACTACGGAAGTAAACCGGCTCGATGTGACGTTGAAAAGCCATGGTCTGGACAGGATACTGCGCCAGCGGATGACTTCCGATGAAGAGAAACGATACGACCTTTACAATATGACCTATGGGAATCGGAGCTATCTGTTTGATATTGATACTCTGCCCGGAACCGGATCCGGTGGATTCGGTTATGAGGTTCCGTCAGAGGCATTATCAGATGAACGGTTTGCCAATATGATTCAGGAGGCGGAAAAATACCTGGGTTTCCCCTATGTATGGGGAGGCGCATCACCGAGTACCAGTTTTGACTGTTCCGGTTTTGTGAGTTGGGTGATCAATAACTGCGGAAACGGATGGAATGTGGGACGGCAGACGGCAGAAGGGCTTCGAGGATGCTGTGCCTATGTTTCACCGGCAGAGGCAAAACCGGGAGACCTGGTATTTTTCGAGGGAACCTATAGCACACCTGGCGCAAGTCATGTCGGAATCTATGTGGGAGATCATATGATGATCCACTGCGGGGAGCCAATCCAATATGCGAATCTGAATTCCCCATATTGGCAGCAGCACTTCATGGCATATGGAAGATTGCCCTGAATGACCATAAAAAGAGAATAAAGTTTGACAATATACAAGGGAACGACAGGATTGCAGCCGTTGATATTGTTAAACTATTTTATGAATGGAGATGATAAAACTGAGTAAGAAATTAAACCGTATATTGGATGAAATCCAAAAAGCAGAGGAAAAGATTGCTCAATGGCAGAGACATTTAAAGGAATTGAATATCCAGAGGGAACAGCTGGAAAATGAGGAGATTATCAAAAGTGTACGTTCCATGAAGCTGAACAGCTGGGAACTGATAGGTGTACTGGAAAGTATACGAAATGGAACAATGGAATTTCATGGAGGAGGGATAGATTCCGATAATGCAGAGGAAATGACAGAAGAACAGCCAGGAACCGTGGAAGAAACAATGGCATTGAATGGCATGATGCCAGAGAGACAGATACCGGAGGAGATTCTTGATGATGAAAGCGAAGATTAAAATATGTTTTATGACAGTTCTGATGATAACAGGTATATCGGTATCGGCAATGTCTGCATTTGCTTACCAGGGCGAAACAGCACGGCAGACGGCAGAAGAATTGGCAGCTGCAGAAAATTTGCCGGATGGAACGAGGGCTGCAGGTTCAGATGGAAGGGATGAAGAAGCAGTTCCTTCCAATACAGACGGAGCAACCGCCCCGGATAACCGGAATGTAGAAAGGAATGCAGTACTGGATGAAATATCGGACAGGGAAGAAAACGCAGCAAGGGATGAAACTGCGCTGGTAGGAACCATTCAGGGATCCGAAACCGGTGGAACCCCATTTTCTATTCCGGGTAACGGTCTGTTGCTGGATGATAGGTCAGAAGATGGGACAAAACAATTTCTGACAATCCGGACAAAGAACAATCATACATTTTTTCTGGTACTGGACCGCTCCAGCAATATGGAAAATGTCTATATGCTCTCTATGATTGATGAAAATGATCTGGCTGAGTTTATAGAAGAAAACGAGGATCAGTCAAAAACAGATACACCGGCTTTGGTAATTCCGCAAAAGGATCCGATGTCAGCTGATGTAGAATTGGAAGCAGAATCAGGAAAAGAAAATAACGGGCTTGAAAAAGGGAAAGAGAAGAGCGGGAACACCAGTACAGTTCTCCTTCTGATCGTCTTTTTGATTGGCGGAGCTGGGGGCCTTTATTATGTTAAGGTAGTGAAACCAAAAAGCGAGGAAGAAGATGCGGAAGTGGAAGATCTGGAATTTTATGACGGAGGGGCTTATATCAACGAGGATGAGGAGGATTACGAGAGCAACGATGAGGATGAAGAATGAGAGCCAGAAAGGAGATTGAGAAGAAATGAATCCGTCAGTTCATGAAGAATATAGATCCAATGAAAAAAATTCAGTAAAATTTTTGGTAATCGCAGAAAAACCGAGTGTTGCCCAGGCATTGGCTAAGGTATTGCGGGCAGAAAAATTTGAAAATGGATATCTGGAAGGGGAGGATTGTATCGTAAGCTGGTGCATAGGGCATCTGGCGGAGTACGCCCGGCCCGAGGCTTATGATGAAAGGTATCAGAAGTGGGAGTTTGGGGATCTGCCAATCATTCCGGAGAACTGGAAGACGGTGGTATCTTATGAAAAGAAAGCGCAGTTTGATATCCTGAAAAATCTTCTGAACCAGAATGATTTAAAATACGTCGTGAATGCCTGTGACGCCGGACGGGAGGGAGAACTGATATTTCGGCTTGTCTATGACCGTGCTGGATGCAGGCTTCCGGTAAAACGCCTGTGGATCAGCTCTATGGAGGACACGTCAATCCGTGAGGGATTTGCACATCTAAAGGAGGGAAATGAATATGCCGGTCTCTGTGAAGCTTCGATCTGCAGGGCAAAAGCAGATTGGCTGATTGGAATGAATGCGACAAGAGCATTTACTACAAAATATTACAAACGTATGGCAGTAGGCCGTGTCCAGACACCTACACTTGCCATGCTGATTGAACGGCAGGATAAAATCAATAATTTTATAAAAGAGGCTTATTATAAGGTGACTCTGGAGGGGAAAGGCCTTTGTGCCGTGTCTGGAAATATTAAGGAAAAAGCAGAGAGTGATATTTTAGCAGAACGATGTAAGGGAAGTACAGCAACGATTACCAAGGTGGAAAAAGTCCAGAGGAAGAATCTGCCGCCGAAACTTTATGATCTCACGACACTGCAGAGGGAGGCAAACCGCATATTTGGATATACGGCGCAGGAAACACTGAAAGAACTGCAGGAACTCTATGAAGCAAGGGTAGTCACCTATCCCAGGACAGACAGCCAATATATTACTGCAGATATGGAAGGAACGATATTGGAATTGCTGACACAACTTCCAGAGATGCTGCCGTTTCTGCGGGGAAAAGCGATCAGGAATCATATCGAGCGGATCATCAACAACGAGAAGGTCTCTGACCACCATGCATTACTGCTGACAAAAGAGGCATTAGAGCAGGATTTTGAAAAATTGCCTGAAAAGCAGAAGAATATTTTCTGGATGATTGGACAAAGGATGGCACAGGCGATATCCGAAGAGTATATTTATGAGGATACTTTGGTTACTGTGTCATGTGAAGGACATGAGTTTTATGCTAAAGGGAGGGCCATGATCCAGCCTGGATTTAAAGAGATTGAAAAGGCTTTTCGGAATACTGTGCAAAACGGAAACACCATGGATCAGGAGGCTGTGGAAGATAAGGTTTCTATTCCGGAGGGTTTATCGGAGGGGATGGAGATTCCAGAGGTTGCAGCCCGGACAAGCATGCATTTCACATCTGCTCCAAAGCCATACAGTGAGGACACTCTGTTGGCTGCAATGGAAAGCGCTGGAAACAAGGCATTTGATCGGGAAACAGAGAAAAAAGGACTTGGAACTCCAGCTACCAGGGCCGCGATCATTGAAAAACTGGTTTCATCCGGATATGCGCAGAGGAAGGGAAAACAGATTATACCGACGATAGAGGGCCGGGAACTGATATCCGTACTTCCGGATTATCTGAAATCCGCAGCAATGACAGCCGAATGGGAAAATCAGCTCCTGCTGGTGGAAAAAGGGCAGCTTAGCGGGGAAAGTTTTCTGCAGGGAATTACGAAACTGATTGAAACAATGTTGGAGGAATGCGGAAATATTAGGCTGGAAGAACAATACCAATTTTATCTGAAAGAAGAGATCGGTATCTGCCCGGTATGCGGATCGCCGATCTATGAAAGTAAAAAAGCATTCGGATGCTCTAATAAGGAATGCCTCTTTGTCTTATGGAAGGATAACCGTTTTCTTGCAGGCATGAAAAAGTCGGTTGATAAAAAGATTGCAATGGAACTGCTGAAAACAGGACGTGTACGTATGAAAGATCTGTATTCAAAGAAAACAGGAAATAATTTTACAGCGGATCTGGTGATGTGTGTCAAAGATGGAAAACCCAACTTTTACCTGGAATTTCCGAAAAAGAGAGGAGGGAACAGGGCGCACGGTAAAAAATAGATATGGGATGAAAAATTTGACTCTATGGCATTTTAAGCGGTTCAAATAGAAAGGGGACAATGTATGGCGAAGATACATGAGATTTATGAGCTTGCCGGATCTACAGCAGAACAAGTTGTTCGTTCTCCGCGGGATTGGATGCGGTATCTTGATACGGCGGCAAAATTGTATCGTTATTCTTTTTCTGATTCCCTACTGATTCATGCGCAGAGACCGGATGCAACAGCCTGTGCGTCGATGGAACTGTGGAATAAGAAGATGAACCGATGGGTGAACCGCGGGGCACATGGAATTGCGCTGATAGATGATACGGGGCAAAAAAAACGGCTAAAATATGTATTTGATATTTCCGACACTCATACTCATCTGAGAGAGGGCGGCAGGACACCGGTGCTGTGGAAGATAGAGGAGCGGCACCAGAGGGCAGTATTTGAACATCTGACAGACGTTTATGGACTGGAAGGGAGTAATGCAGTAAACCTGCAGAGTGCGCTGAACGAGATTGCGGTACTGCAGGAGAACCTGGATGAAACGGCAGCGTATCTGGAGGCCAGGTTAGAAGGCACACATCTGGCCGGTATGGGACAGGAGGAGATCTATCATGAATTTTGCGACCTATTGAGACGCAGTTCTGAATATATCCTGCAACGGCGGTGTGGATTTAATCCGATGGATTCCCTTTCCGAAGAAGATTTCAGAGATATCATAGATTTCAATTCATTATATGTATTGTCATTCTTGGGAAATGCGATTCATGAATTTGTAGAGCCCATGCTGATTGATATCGGGCGGACGGTCAGGAAAATAAAGTTTGAAGAATTACAGAAAACAGTTGATAATACAAATGATATCAGGTATAATGAATTTAACACTTTAAAGCGTGAAAGCAACAATGTAGAAGGAGGTACTCAGGATGGAACTGACCTATCACAGGAAGGGAGATTATCTGTTCCCGAATCTGACAATCAAGGAAACAGAAGTATCAATCGGGAAATACGGGATGCTGCGCCGGACATTCTTAAAAGAGAACCGGGGAGGACTGTATCAGGCGATGCTGCTGACAAGGGACTTGGACGAGCATCTGATGGATACCGAAAAAGAAGCCACGGAGAGGATGGAAGTTCTGATGAAGGGGCTCCTTCGGAAGTACCCGGCTCCGGACAAGGAGACGGATCAGCTGGCCTGGACCGCTCACATGAACGCTTTGACGGCAATGGCGGAAGAGAACGTCCTGAAGGAATTGGTATACAGCTAGTTGAAGATACAACAGAACAAGATTTGAGTGTAGCAGAGGAGAAACAAGCCTCTGCTTTATTTTTGCCCGATTTGCCGACGGTTGAGCAGCAGAAACGGGAGATTGAGGAACGGATGCAGGCGCTGTATGCCGGGGAGGTTGCAATCCCTTCGGATGTGATAGATGAAGTCTTGCGAAGCGGCGGTAACCGGAACGTGAGCCAGCTTCGGATCATCTATAATTTTATGACCCTGCAGACGCCGGAGGAATATACGGAGTTTGTCCGCAGGGAGTATGGCAAGGGCGGCATCGGGCTTACCATAGACGGCACAGAGTATTCCGTCTGGTATGACGAGCTTGGCATGATGATTGCCGTAGGGCATACGGTGGAAGACCGGATACTTGATAAAACAGTTTTATCCTGGGACGATGTGAGCGGGCGTATTCATCAGCTTTTAAAACAGGGGGAGTATGCGCCCCAGGTGGTGTTGGATGCCGCAAGGGATAACGCTTTGAAGGAACACGCCAGCGCACTTGCCTATATGCACAAGGATATGGCAGACGGCGTTGCGGAGCTTGTATTTGAAGATGTGGAGGTATTCCGTGGAGGGTTCCCTGATAAAGTAGAACGACTGTCGGAGCTGATCGCACAGCCGGAATATCTGTCTGATTTGATAGAACGCCTGGAAGGCCTTGCAGAGGCATATGAAGAAGATCATGGGATTATGCGTTTCCAATTATATAATCCTTTAAGGATTCTTGCACAGTTTCAGAAGTTCGCAAAGGAAGCCGTACCTTATCTGGCGAGGGATGGATTTGCCTGGGAGAAACATCCGGTTTTTATTACGGAGGATGAGATTGACGCTTTCTTGCGAGAAGGCGGCGGATATTCGGACGGGCGGCTGGCTATCTATGCGTTTTTTATCCAGGATAAGACGGATAAGGAAAAAACAGATTTTATAAAAGAAAGCTATGGGATAGGCAGACAGAGCCATGTGCTGTCTGGCGCGGATCGCTCCTATGCGGATTATAGCGGGAAGGGATTGAAGCTGGCAAGAGGTTCTCATGGAAATCTGGATACGGAAGTGATGCTGAAATGGCCCAAAGTGGCAAAGCGGGTAGCTGCTTTGATTGAAAACGGCAATTACCTGAAACCGTCTGACTATTCCCGGATGCCTGTCTATGAGCGGGAACAGATGGCAGACAGGATTATCAATTTTTATTACCATATGCCAGAGGAGATTAAACGCCCGTTTACAGACGATTTATTACATAAGGAGGCTCGGAAGGAACTGCTGCTTCTGTTGGAAAATCCCGATACAGCTGAACAGCTTCTTGCAGATATGGACGCCGCTTTTGCTGCCTTGCCGCTGGATTTTGAAGACTATGAAGAGCGGGCGCAGATTCTTACCAACCTCCACGGTTATGTAGAAGGAACATATACGATATTCCCGGAGAGGAAAAAAGAAGAAATACAGATACAGAATGTAGAGCAGTTATCCCTGTTTGATTTCATGGGTAAATCTGACTCGGAGCAGGAGCCAGAATCTGTGAAGCCGAAAAAAACAAAAGGCTTTAAAACACAATCCAAGAAAAAGGAATCGAAAGTCCGGGAAGGGAAGGCAGATCATGCAGAGCCGCAGGAAAAGGCGAAATTTCCGGAAGAGGAAAAGGAGGATGTACAGGAAACAGAGGTAAAAACAGAAGAAGCAGGACACACAGAGGAAACAGAGCCAGCAGATCTGTTAAACCCAGAGATGGAAAAAAAGTTACCGGAGTCGGAAAACCATGAAAAGACAAATTTCCGCATCACCAATGATGATTTGGGAGCAGGAGGTCCGAAGCAAAGGTTCCGTTATAACATGGATGCTATCCTGTTGTTAAAAAAACTGGAAGAGGAAAACAGGTTTGCTGTGCCAAATGAGCAGGAAATCTTGTCACGTTTTGTTGGCTGGGGCAGCATTCCGGCGGCCTTTGATGAAAAAAATGATAGCTGGGCTGCGGAATATACAGAGCTCAAGCAGACCCTGACGCCGGAGGAATATAAGGAGGCAAGGGCATCCACACTCAATGCATTCTATACGTCTCCCACTGTGATTAAAGCAATGTATGAAGCATTGGGAAATATGGGATTACAACAGGGGAATGTGCTGGAGCCGTCCTGCGGAATCGGAAATTTTATGGGGCTTATTCCGGAAACGATGGACGGTTTGAAAGTATATGGAGTAGAACTGGACAGCATCTCCGGAAAAATCGCAAAACAGCTTTACCAGAAAAATAACATTTTAATTCAGGGCTTTGAGACGGCAGCGTACCCGGAGAGCTTTTTTGACTGTGTGATCGGAAATGTGCCGTTCGGTGCTTATAAGGTGGCAGACCATAAATACGACCGCTATCATTTTTTTATCCATGATTATTTTATCGCAAAATCATTAGATCTGGTGCGGCCGGGCGGTGTGGTTGCGGTCGTCACATCCAGCGGTACAATGGATAAGAACAATCTGGGTACACGTCAGTATATCGCAAACCGGGCAGACCTGCTTGGAGCGATCCGTTTGCCGAACAATGCGTTTCAGCGGAATGCAGGAACCGGAGTGGTGGCGGATATTTTATTTTTTCAAAAGCGTGATCGTGCTTCCTTGGAACAGCCGGATTGGGTTGGACTTGGTACAACGTCGGAAGGCTGCTCTGTGAATTCCTATTTTGTGAAACACCCGGAGATGGTACTCGGGGAATTTACTATGGAAAATACACAATACGGTAAGCAGGAGATTACCGTAAAACCAATAGAGGGCGCAATCCTTTCAGAACAGCTAAAGAAAGCGATACAAAACATCCAGGGAAGCATTATGGAGATAGAACTGGAAGATTCGGAATTAGAAGGGGAGGTGATTTCAATTCCGGCCGATCCGTCCGTGCGGAATTTTAGTTTTGCCAATCTGGACGGCAAGGTCTACTACAGAGAAAATTCGGTTATGAACCTGAAAGAACTGCCGGGAATGACAACGGAACGCATCCTTGGAATGATTGTATTGCGCGACACGACCCGGGAACTTCTGCAGTGTCAGCTGGAAGGCGGCAGCGATGAGGAAGTGGCTGCGCTGCAGCAGAAATTGAACACACAGTATGAGCAGTTTACCGCACAATATGGCCTGATCAGCAGCAATGCAAATAAAAAGGCATTTTCTCAGGATTGCAGCTATTGCCTGCTATCGTCCCTGGAGCTAGTGGATGAGGATGGGAACCTGAAACGGAAAGCGGATATTTTTACAAAGCGAACGATCCGAAAGGCTGTACCAGTAACAAGCGTGGATACTGCCAGTGAGGCATTGGCCGTATCCATTGGGGAACGTGCTGGGGTTGATATCCCGTTTATGGCAGCACTGTCGGGAAAGACAGAAGAGGAAGTGGTGAAGGAGCTGTCAGGGGTAATATTCAAAAATCCTCTGACAGAAAAGTGGGAACCGTCGGATGAATACCTGTCTGGCAATGTTCGGGAAAAGTTGGCGATAGCGAGGCAGTTCACCGAGAACAATCCGGAATATGAGATTAATGTACAGGCATTGGAACGTGTGCAGCCAAAAGATCTGGAGGCATCGGAGATTGAAGTGAGGCTTGGGGCAACCTGGGTAGATGCAGCCTATATCACGGAGTTCATGGGAGAACTGTTCCATACGCCAAAACATTTATTGGGGACCAAGATTAACGTAAAATATGCGGCAATCAGCGGCCAGTGGAACATCTCTGGGAAAAGTGCAGATTCCCGTGAGAATTCCCTTGTCACATCCACCTATGGAACGCAGTGGGCAAATGCCTACCGCCTGTTGGAGGATGCGCTGAACCTCCGGAACACGAAAATATATGATACAGCCATAGAGGGCAGCAATAATGGATATGTTCTGGATAAGAAAGAAACCATGATTGCGCAGCAGAAACAAGAGATGATAAGGGAAGCCTTCAAGGAGTGGATTTTCAGGGATCTTGAGCGAAGGGAGAAATTGTGCCGGAAATATAATGATCTGTTTAACAGTACCAGACCACGAGAGTACGATGGGAGACATATCCAGTTTGTGGGAATGACGCCAGAGATATCACTGATGCCTCACCAGAAAAATGCAGTAGCGCATATTTTATACGGAAACAATACGCTTCTTGCCCATTGCGTAGGGGCCGGAAAGACTTTCCAGATGGTTGCGGCCGGGATGGAGAGTAAGAGGCTGGGACTGGCACAAAAGAGTCTTTACGTAGTGCCAAATCATCTGACAGAGCAATGGGGAAGTGATTTTTTGCGCCTGTACCCAGGAGCAAATATATTGGTTGCCACGAAAAAAGATTTTGAACCTTTTAACCGGAAGAAATTTTGTTCACGGATTGCGACAGGGGACTTTGATGCGGTCATTATCGGACACAGCCAGTTCGAGCGAATACCACTATCCAGGGAGCGACAAGTCAATATGGTGGAGCGGCAGATCGATGAAATTTCGCTTGCAATTGCAGAAGCATCCGGGGAAGAAGGGACGCGTTATACGATTAAGCAGATGGAAAAGACAAGGAAGACACTGCAGGCAAAGCTGGAGCGATTGAATGACCAGACCAGAAAAGATGATGTAGTGACCTTTGAACAACTTGGCGTGGACAGGCTGTTTGTAGATGAAAGCCATCACTTTAAAAATTTGTTCTTACATACAAAAATGAGAAACATAGCGGGAATTGCACAGACAGACGCACAGAAAAGTACGGATATGTTTATGAAATGTCAGTATCTGGATGAGATTACTGGTGGAAAAGGTATCACCTTTGCGACCGGAACCCCTGTATCAAATAGCATGGTCGAATTATACACAATCATGCGATACCTGCAGTACGACACAATACAAACGTTGGGCCTGGGACATTTTGATTCCTGGGCAGCAGCTTTTGGCGAGACAGTTACAAGTATAGAACTATCTCCTGAGGGCAGCGGATATCGGGCAAAGACAAGGTTTGCCCGGTTTTTTAATCTGCCGGAGCTGATCGCATTATTTAAAGAAAGCGCGGATGTCCAGACTGCCGATATATTGGAACTTCCGGTGCCGGAAGCGGAATATGTCAATGAAGTGCTGGAACCAAGTGAGGAACAGCGGGAACTTGTTGAGTCTTTTGCAGAAAGGGCAGAACGTGTGCGTGCAGGAATTGTTGATCCGTGGGAGGATAATATGCTGAAGATCACAAATGACGGTAGAAAATGTGCCCTGGATCAAAGACTAATCAATGATATGCTGCCGGATGCAGAGGAAAGTAAGGTTAACCGCTGTGTGAAAAATGTGTTTGATATATGGAAAAAGACTGCTGCGGAAAGATCTACACAGATCATTTTCTGCGACCTTTCAACGCCCAAAAATAACGGTACATTTAACGTATATGATGATATACGGGAAAAGCTGACTGAAAACGGGATTCCTAGGGAGGAGATCGCTTTTATCCATGAAGCAGGGACGGAGAAGAAAAAGGCGGAATTATTTTCTAAAGTACGTTCCGGGAAAGTGCGCATTATCCTTGGATCTACGCCAAAACTCGGGGCAGGTACGAATATCCAGGACAGATTGATCGCGTTGCATCACCTGGACGCACCCTGGAAACCGTCCGACTTGGAGCAGCAGGAAGGCAGAATCCTCCGTCAGGGAAACCGAAATGAAAAGGTATGGATTTACCGTTACGTGACAGAAAATTCCTTCGATGCCTATCTCTGGCAGATTTTAGAGAACAAGCAGAAGTTTATCAGCCAGATCATGACCAGTAAGTCTCCGGTTCGAGCCTGTGAGGACGTGGATGATACAGCGCTTTCGTATGCGGAGGTTAAGGCACTGGCTACCGGAAATCCCTATATCCGTGAGAAGATGGATCTGGATGTCCAGGTCAGCAAGCTCAAGGTTTTAAAGGCTGATTATTTGAGCCAGAAATACCGTATGGAGACGAACATCGCAAGAACCTATCCGATACAGATAGCAGCTTTGAAAGAAGAAATTGCGTGTATGCAGTCCGATGCGGAGGCTGTGAAACAGATTTTTGAAAAGAAAAAGGATGAGGACAGTTTTTGTATGATTGTCGGCGGAAAGACGTATATCGACCGCAAGGAAGCAGGAATGGCAATCATTGCCGCCTGTGCCGGATTAAAGAAGGTGATAACAGAGGGGCAGATCGGAGAATTTCATGGATTTTCGTTATTTGCCAGTTTTAATATGTTTTCTGAGCAATATGAACTGAGAATCAAGCGGAAGGGCAGCTATCGAATCAGCGTAGGGAAAGATCCGTTAGGAAACCTTCAGCGGATCAGTCATGCATTAGAAGGGATTGATAAACAACTGGATGATTCAAAGCAACAGCTGGAGAACGTACAACAGCGGCTTGCAGTGGCACAAGCGGAAGTGGAGAAGCCATTTGTAAAGGAAAATGAATTGGCAGAGAAATTGGAGCGTCTGGCGGAATTAAATGCACTGTTGGATATAGATAAAGGCAATGCATCAGAAAATCCGGATATCGTGGAAGCGGTTCAGGAGCCGGAAAAACTGCCCGGAAGGAACGTCACACTGGCAGGGATGGGATCGGAGAATATTACGGATGAGGAGGTGAAACCATCTGTATTGGGGAAATTGAAGGAAGCAAAAGAGAGAGTCGCTGAGGCATATGGAAAAAATGTCAGCTTGCAGAAGAGAAAAGAGCCGGAAGTATAGACCTTGCCAATTCAAAAGGAGCAGAGTTTATAAGGACTCAACGGACATTAGGTTTGTGGAGTTAAGAAAAATGCAGATAGGAATATCTATTCCAGACCAGGAGAAAAGGATTGTACACTATGAAAAAAATAGAAGAAAAATTAAAAGAAAAGTGGATGGATAAATTAGAAGAGAATTATCCGGAGAGAAAAGCGGAGACCGTCGATTATGACGTATTTATGGACGCTATTATGAAAGCATCTCCGGTGGAAGTATGGTTTGATGAAACTGCATCATGCAGCCGCTATCGGCGTACGGAAAATCAGATTGTCATTCCTGGCTGGAAGAAAAAGGAAGACAAAATGCAATTGGCGATTCGTGAGGTGTCATATGCCTTATGCCATAAGCGGGAGCAGAAAGCGGCTTCTGGTGAAGAAAAAAGATGGACGCGAAAAATAATGGAAGGAACAGGCGTTTATTATATGGTCTGCAATTATTTTGGGCTGGATATAAAAGAACCTTTGATGCCCAATATTGGAGAAGGCGGAAGATACATGTATATGGAAATGGATGATTTGTGCTCCTTTATGGAAACCATACGGGAGACGGCATCGTATCTAATTGACGCTATTGCAGAAAATATGCAGGGCCAGCAGAAGAAGGGGATGAAAAAGGAATATCGGAAGGAGGAACTTGAAGACCTATATATGGAGTTTCTGCAGGCAGATATAGAAAAAAAGAATAGAAATGAATTCCAGGATCAACCGCTTCAATTCCAATATTATGTTGTAAATGATTTCCCTGGAAAAAAAGCAAAAAAAGTTGTTCAGTATTTTACGGATCTGGATCTTGCTTTTAAGGAATATTTATTTTTGCCGAACCATCTGGATAAAAGAATTGGAATGGAGAGCTTGGACGAACAGGGAGACAGTATATATTTGGTGGAATGCCTGAATGGATGGGATGAGATCAGGGAGCTGGGAGAAGGTTTGCCAAATGAAAAATGGATTTGCAAAGAAACGAGAGTGGCTATGCAAAAAGCACGAAGCTTTGTGGATAATCCTAATGCGAGAATTGCATATAAGATGGAAAAAGGATATTTTTCAATACAAACTATTTTAAATGAATTTCATTATAAAATATATGATGATGAATTTAAGGTATTGGATAGTGGTATATATGACTGTCCGGATACTTCTATCCGAAATGCAATGAGTGACATCTTGTTTAATGACGAAATTCGTCCGGAAGAGTGCCATGTAATTGACTATAAAGAATTTGAAAAGGAACAAAAGTGGGTAAGTACTCCGACAATCTCAGATCGGACAGAACCAGAGCAGGAATTGAATGGATTGAGCTGCGCAGAGGCGGAGGAAATGATAGTCCAAGAGATGCAGAAGAAAATTAAGAGACTGGATTTGGAAGATAAAATAAAGATATATGGCATCCGTGTATGTGGAGCTCGTACCATAGAATTGCCGTTTGAAGAAAAAACATATACTGATATTGATGCCGTAGTTTTCTTCGATAAAGACACGAAGGAGGACGGCTTTTCTATTAACTTGGTATGGGACTATATACAGATTGGCAACATTTCTGTAGATGTTACCCCTGTTTCAATCACAGACATTAACAGCCTGGAAGATTATATGCAGCAGAAGGATCAAAATCTGAAAGAAAAGGAGACACAGCAAAAGCCGGAGAAAAATTTGATATCTAATCCGAAAAGTCCCGGAGACGATATAAACGAAGTCAAACACGAACCAGGAAATAAAGCAGATCATGTGAGGGAACCACCTAATCAAAGAAAATCTGTCATACAACGGCTGCGAAACCGACAAGTTCAGATATCAGAGAAAAAGTGCAAGAGACATAAGCAGGTGACAGCTGCATGCAAGAGGGGATCATCAAGATGAAAAAACTGCTTGGAGAGGTAAAAGACTTTGATACACTGATGAAAGCGATAGAGATGGCTTCTCCCATACAAATTCATTTTACTGAAAGTGATCAATTTAATGGATTTTGCGACTATAAGGACCGGAAAATCTTCATTCAAAAAGGCATGAGCGAAAGCCAGACTCTGAAGACTGTTATCCATGAAGTGAGCCATGCAATCCTGCATGACTATTCCGCAATGGAAAGGCTGGGGAGGTGGAAAGGAAGGGAAGCCAGGGAAGTCGAAGCGGAGGGCGTCACTTTCATGGTATGCCAATATCTGGGGATTGATTCGTCGGGGTATTCATTCCCCTATATTTCAAGCTGGAGTGAAGACATGGATGCAGGAGAATTACAGGCATCTTTGGGTGTAGTGAAAATAACATCTGATTACCTAATTGAAATATTGGAAGAAAACATCCGATTCCTGCAAGGAGAACGGACAGGAAATTTATCACTGGAAGAACAGGATCTGATGTTGAAGATCACATGGCCATCTGCGGATGGTTTTTCTTATATTGTGGTAGAAAATATGGGGAAGGGGGAAATTATACAAAATTTGAATGCTTATCATGAACAGTATAAGGAAAACGGTGAAATCCAGGCGGACTCTTTCCTGGAAAAGCAGGGCGCAAAGCTGACTCTCTGGTACAACTCTGAGGGGACAATGATGGAGCATCCGGTGGATTTTTTTGATGTGGAATATGATTATGGGACAGGGCCGATCGATGCGGAACAGTTCAGCGAAGCGGACCGGGCGAAGAATACCGCAAACCGTTTGACATATGGCAATATGGTATTGAATGATAAAGACAAAGAAAAAATTACGAAATTAACAATGCAGTCTGGAAATATCGACCTTGTAAAAGAGTTTATCAGAGACTTTTCTTTAAGAATAAAATCTTTTATGGAACAGACAGTAGATAAAAATTCCCCTAAATTGCAGTATGCAGCTGCTGAGAAGAATGGAAGTATCGATTATGATTTGGCTAAGGCTGTGCTTGGAAAACCATTCCCGACGGAACGGCAGCAATGGGAAATAAACCGTACCAATGAGCAAGTTTTTCTCGGCCATCCAGGGAATTGTTTTGCCATCTATCAGATTGATATGCATGGAGACGGGAGGGCTTATCATTTTATGGGCACGGAAACGATGCAAAAATATAATCTGTCCATAAAACGTAAGGATTACGGTATGGCATATTGTGATGTATTGAAAGAGGAAGATACGTTGGATTCTCTGTTTGAGAAATTTAATATGGCTCATCCGGAGGATTTTCAGGGATTCAATATGTACGTCAGTGACATAGTGGCATTTAACCGGGATGGAGAGATAAAAACTTATTATGTGGACAGCTTTGGATATACGGAATTGCGTGGTTTCATTAAACAGCAGGAAAAAGAGAGACAAAATCAGGAACCGGAAAAAATCAATACCAGGAAGTCTGTTTTAAACGCATTGCGCCAACGCCGGGTCAGGCTCAATGAACAGGAGAAGAAACCGCATATGTCAGAAAAAACAGTACAGAAAAGGGAGGAAATGGAATTATGAGCGGGTTGAACCAATTTGCGGTTTATCAACTCAAAAATACACCAGAGACGAGACAACTTCTTTTCCGTTCTTGTAAAGTACTGCAGGAGAAAGGAACTCAGCCCAGATTAAGTGATTATGAACAGGTCTATGTGGGATTTATGCAATCGGGAGATACACCTGAAAAAATCCAGGATCGTTTTAACAGACAGCACCCGCGGGCATTTCAGGGACATTCTATCAGTGTAAGTGATGTTCTGATACTGCATGAGGAGGGGACAGTTACGGCGTACTATGTGGAACCGGAAGGCTATGCTGTTATAGAGGGTTTTCTACAGGAAGACACTTCCGAAAGTCGGCTATCCTTTGGAACCAGACATTTTCAGATTAAAGGAAAAAGGGGAACCTGGCATGCATTCGACCGGATCACCATAGAAGAGCAGGTTTTCTTCCTTATGGAGCATGAAAAGAGCGGAAAAGGAAAGGCATGGGCGGTGGTAGATCAAAAGGGTCAGCTGGTTGCAGACCATGTGCAGAATGGTTTTGATCAGACTGTCCGGAGGAAGATTCAGGAATACATTGCTCAAAATAAAATGAAAAAGAATGCTGGCGGACAGCACAAGGAAAGATTGAAAAAAGGGCGGGGCAGGGATTCTGTATTAGCGAAGCTTCGGCAGAAGCAGGAAAGAATCGTACTAAATAGAGGAAAAAAGGATACGGAAAATAAATAAGAGCGAGGAGAAAACGTATATGGAAAAATATTTTTTGAGAGTAATGCTGGCAATTCTGTTTTTGTCCATGATGTTGTCAGAATCAAGGATTCCAGTATGGGCGGCAGAAACGGAAGTTAAGAATAAAAATACCCAGCAATGGAAGGATTCAGAGCCTGAGCTGCAGATCCTGGATGAGAATCCGGATTTACCGGAAAATACGGAGGGTTTAACTAACATATACGAAGATGGGGAAGGGATATTCCTGGCTGCTATGCCTGACGTAAAGCAGAAAGCACGTTCCGCTGTTTCGGCCAATCTGGTGGTGGGGACAGTAATCCCATATCCGACAAATCTTGGAAACTATTCTACCAATTATTTCACCGTGAACGGGAGGGTTGCATATTGCCTGGAATCTGCAAAGGCAACACCTCCTGCCAGTGATTATGTTGCAAATGAATTTGAAAATAATGAGCTGCTGCAGAAAGTGCTTTATTATGGCTATGGCGGCCCTGGGGATGTCACGGATATTTTCATGCCCACATTTGACACTCAGCTGAAATATCTGTTTACCCATCTGGCGGCTGCGTATGCTTATTGTGGGATTGATGGATTTACTGGCTGTACAATGCAGGATATCGAGGACTGCGGGGTATGGGGATATATTTCCTATATTGATAACCTGCCGTCGCCAACGTCACCGTGGCTTGGCGTTACGCCGGTACGGCCGGATACATATATAGAAGGAGACAGGCAGAGGACACCCGAATTTCAAATGCGCGGGGATGAAAGATGCTCTATTACCATTGATATTCCAGCGGGGGTTACATGCCACTATAAGGGAACTGAGATTACGGATTCTGTAAAGCTCTCAGGAGGCGACCGTTTTTATTTCAGTGCTCCCTGGGATATGACAGCATATACATGGACTCCGGAGCTGGTTATAAAAAAGTGGAAGGCAATGGTGCTCTCTACAGGAAATGGGAACCAGGACGTCGGGTATGGTTCTTTTTTTGAAGAGCAGGCATCCGGGATATGGATGATCGTGGACTGGAGGGATTATGTGAAGATCAGAGTCTTTAAAAGAGATGAAAAATTTTCAAGCACTCCCCTTCAGGATGCGTTGTTTGCGATCTATACAGATGAAGATTGTACAAACTTGATCGCAGAGATGCCTCTGACGGATGAAAAAGGAATCACGGATGTGATCGTTCGGAAACAGCAGGATAAAGTCTATATCAAAGAACTCCAGGCACCGGCGGGATATCGCCGGAACCAAAATGTTTATGAGCTGGTTTTGGGGAAATTGAAGAATCGGACAGTGACCTATACCAATCAGGAACAGATGGGGAAGATTACGGTTCAGAAGCAGGGGGGAGCATTGACCGGCGTGGAGGGGAAAGAAGGAGCTCTCCGGTTTCTATACGATCCATCGGCATATAGCGGGGCAAGATATACCATTTCCGCTGTGGAGGATATTTACAGCCAGGATCGGGTGACCAAATATCATAATGCGGGAGATATCGTGGCAGAGCTGGAAACTGGCGCAGACGGTAGCGCCGTTTCACAGGAACTGTATCTTGGAAAGTATAGAGTGGAGGAGGTAAAAGCGCCATACGGACTGGTGTATGGGACTACGGAGGAACAACGGATCAAAGGCATAGAATTACCCTATGCGGGCCAGGAAGCAGAGTTTGCGGAAAGTACGGTTCTGTTTACCAATGACCGCCCGGAGATTTCTGTAAAAGCGGTTAAAAGATCGAAAAACAGCGGTATCACTTTAGAAGGAGCCGTGTTTGGTCTGTATGCAGAAGAGGATATCACGGCATTGGACGGTACAGTCCTTGTAACGGGTGGGACATTGATTGAACAGGCAACATCCGATGTGGATGGAAATGCCGATTTTCAAAGTGACCTTCCCATGGGATTCCAATATGGTGTGAGGGAGCTGCAGGCACCGGAGAATTATTATCAGTTGGACGAAGCATTCCTATTTACCTATGAGTATCAGGACGACAGAACCTATACTTATACCTTTGAACAGGAATTTTATAATGAAGAGGTGCATGGGGAGATTCATATTGAAAAGACAGATAAAGATTCCCAGGCTTTTGTGCCACAAGGAGACGCGCAGCTCGTTGGTGCAGGATATGGACTGTATGCGGCGGCAGATATTGCGGCACCTGACGGAAAGAGCGGTCTTATCTATAACAAAGGGGATCTTGTGGCTCAAGAGAAGATTTCCAGGGATGGAACATTAGATTTTACAGATCTTTACCTGGGGGAATATATAGTGAAAGAAATGGAAGCACCCGAAGGATATTTGCTGGATGAGACAGAATATCCGGTTTCCCTTGAATACGAAGGGCAGGATGTAAAGAAAACCCAAAGGAATGTGACGGTGAAAGAGCGGATAAAAAAGCAGGCTTTTCAAATTTTAAAAATTTCAGAAGATGGGGAACAGACAGAAGCCGAGCTGGTAGAGGGAGCTGGCTTTCAGATTTTTTTGATCAGCAGTTTGTCAGGAGTACGGGATGGCAGCTTGAAACCAGGAAACGGAAGTGCATTTTTACCAGAAGATTTTGCGGATTATGATTTCAGCAGGGAAGAGACCGCATCCTACTATGAGGCCGGGAAAAAAATAAATGTACCAGAACTATTTACAGATAGGAATGGATATATGAAAAGCCCGGAGATACCGTATGGGGATTATGTAGTGATCGAATCTTCTGTCCCGGATAACCTGCACCCGGTAAAACCATTCATCGTACATATTTCGGAGGACAGCCGGGAACCGCAGGCATGGCGTGTGTTCGATGACCGTCCGTTTCAGTTTCTGCTAAAAATTGTGAAAAAGGATGCGCAGACACAGACGGAGGTTGTAGATAACAGCGCTTCTTATCAGATATATGATGTAAATGCGGAGGAATATGTAGAAATGCCGGTACGTTATCCGAGCCAGGGAAAGACCTCGGTGTTTCATACCAGCGAGGATGGTTTCCTTGTCACGCCGGGTTTCCTGAAAAGCGGGACATACCGGATTGAGGAAGTACAGGCGCCAGAGGATTATGTGCAGCAGGGATTTGAAGAAAGCCTTTTATCAGATGGAAGAAATGTGCCGCTCAATGAAGTGACTCAGGGTGGAGGATATCAAGAGGAAAGCGTAGAGCCCATCCTGGTTTCCGTGGATTCCGGTACGGCCCATCAGGTGGAAGAAGAAACCGGAGTTTTTACAGTATTAGTGGAGCAGAGCAATAATGAAGCTGTTGGCAGCCTTACCCTACATAAAAAGGGAGAAAAGCTGATGAAGGCAGTCAATGTACAGGACGGGCTGCTGAATCGACTTAGAAACGGCGCGGCATCTGTGGTGAATCAGCTATCAGGATTTATAACAGGGAAGGATATTCTGGAAGAAAGTGCCGGCTATTCCTTTACCTATGAAGAAAGCGGATTGGAAGGTGTTGAATTTTCCGTATATGCCAAAGATACTATCTATACACCGGATGGACAGACGGATTCAGACGGGAACCGCATTGTGAGGTACAAAGAGGATGCATTGGTTGCTTCCCTGGTGACGGATGCGGATGGAACTGCAGTGCTCAATAATCTGCCCATAGGGAACTATTACGTGACAGAAGAAAAAACGGAGGAAAATCATGTGCTTGACAGGAAGGTAAAGGAATTTTCGATTGCGTACAACGGGCAGGAAAAGGCAGTCGATTATGTAGAGTTGGATCTGACAAATGAAAGACAGCGTGTTGTACTTGAGATTATTAAAAAAGATTCAATTACCGATGCTCCAATTAAAGATGTGACCTTTGGACTGTATGCAGGGGAAGATATTTTAGATGCAGGAGGCCAGATCGCGGTAGAGAAGGATGCATTGATTGAAACCGGAAAAACCAACGAAGAAGGAAAACTGGTATTTCAATCTAATCTGCCCCATGGCAAGTATTACGCAAAAGAACTGGAAAAGAAAGCGGGGTATCTGGACAGCGGAGAAGTATATGAGTTCGAAGCGTATTATACGAAACAAGAGGAAACAGTGTTGCAGCTTTCCTGTGAAGTCAAAAATGATCCAATCGTTATGGAATTTACAAAGTTAGATGTGGCAGACGGACAGGAGATCGAAGGGGCAAGGCTTCAGATACGGAAGGACGGGAAAGTAGTGGAGGAATGGATATCCGAAAAGGAACCTCATCCCGTTTATGCTTTGGAGCCAGGAACGTATCAGCTCCATGAAGTATCCGCTGCGAATGGTTATATGATAGCAGAGGACGTGGAGTTTACGGTAAAGGAGACCGGAGAGATACAGAAAGTGGAGATGCAGGACGCACGTGTCATGGGACAGCTGAAAATCAGAAAAACGGATTCGGAAAGCGGGGAGGCGCTGGAAGGCGTAGAATTTACGTTGTATGAGAAAGAGTCCGGAAAAGAGATCGCAACACTGATTACCGACAGGGAAGGACATGCAGAATCCGAACTGCTTCCAATCGGCTGGTATGAAAGCGGCGTATTCAAGGAGGAGATTGCCTATGTGTTGAAGGAAACCAAAGTGAAGGACGGCTATCAGGAGCCAGAGGAAGAATGGGAGTTTGTTTTTGAATACCAGGATGACAGGACACCTGTAATTGAGGTATTGAAAGAAATCCAGAATACAAAAGAATCAGATGTGGAAGCGCCCGTGGAAAAGGACACGCCGGAGCAGAAAAAAACTGAGGAAATAAAAGAGCATGATACAGAAACTGGCGGGGCAACACCAAAAACAGGAGATTCCGCCAAATGGTTGCTCCCATTGCTGGGCATCCTGATCAGCGGGGGCAGCATGATCGGTATGTCAGTCTGGATTAGAGGGAGTAAACGCAAAAGATAACACTTTTCGATAGCTTTCGCTGTTCAAAACCTAGTTTCCGTGTTATACTGTAATGCGGAAAGGATAGGAATAATGAATGGCGAAAGCAATATTAGATTTTGAAACAGAGGGGCTAAAAAAGCTGCATTTTCTTGTAGGAGGGTTAAACTTTCCTGTTGTTGCAGCGACCTACAACGATTGGGAGAACCAGCAAATATCTTGTATGGAAGGAAATTTCAAGTCAGGTGGTTTTACGACAAAAAGTGTATGTGAGTGGTGTATTCACCATAAGATTCAGTATCGAATCGTGTATCCGGTTAGCATTGTATGCATTTTAAGAAATCCATACAAGTATCTCAAATATTTACAATTGAAAAAAGAGTTAGGGTATTTCTGCTAACAAATAAGAAGCTGTTGGACTGTTCCGGCAGCTTTTTTTGTTTGGGCAGGCGAGGCGTTTTTATCTCCTCGGAGCTGATTCTATATGGTCTGTTGTGGAGAAAATGATCCGCTGTTGTATTAAAAAATGAAAGAAAACAATTAGAGTATATTGGAGGATAATCTATGAAAAAATGTGAAAACTGTGGAAGGAATATTGAGAATGAGGCGAAATTCTGCTCGACTTGTGGAAGTAATTTTGAAAACGGTCGGAAACAGCGTAGATCATCATTTGATCGCGCGGATATTCAGAACAATAGGCTAATGGCGGCGCTTGCGTATATGGGGATTCTTGTCCTGATTCCCATATTTGCTGCAAAAGAATCAAAGTTTGCGAGATATCACGCAAGACAGGGATTGATACTGCTGATCATGGAAATAATATTTTCTGTATGCTATTGGATGTTGAGTCTTATTGTTCTGTCCATTTCATGGCGTTTGTATTTTATAGTAAAGATTGCGGGGATGGCAAGCTATGTATTCCTGGTGCTTGCTGTTATAGGGATATCAAATGCAGTGAGCGGAAAAGTGAAGAAACTGCCGGTGATTGGGAATATTTTGAATGTATAGGAATTGTGTAATGCATTCTGTAATCTATTGAATAGGTCGCTATGTTTTAAAAAGTTGGAAGACTGGAAGCTGTACCAGCAGCTTTGTCTTCCTAAATGTAATTTCATGTAGCCTGTGCGGGATGGATGACCTTAAGGCCATCCATCCCGCACAGGCGGAAAAAATATGTTGTTTACTATAGTGCGATTATTTATAGAGGGGCTGGAAAAAGTTTTATTTCTAAATGGGGTGTGTAAAATAATTTGTGATGATTTTCACAGATTATTTTCACACCCAGCAGTACCAGCAATACAAAACCATTTTCCTTTTCCAAAGTAGTCATTTTTCGCAACAATAACTGTTACAACAAACAAAAGAACAGGTAAAACCACCTTAATATTATATCCAAATCTCTCTGTCTGAAACGCATAACCGTTTCTTCTCCAAATAGAAAACTCCATTTATAATCATCATGGCTTAGTGCTCATTCTTTAACTCGTTAAATCAATAAGTCTGCGTATATGATTGCACACAAGTTTTCATCATCAGTGTTCCAAATTGTTGCTCCAACATTCCAATATACTCCTTTTTTATATACAACTCAGTACCACTATATAGTGGAATGGCATTTCCAGGATATTCTCTATCATCTTTATAATTTGATGACCATTTTTTTATAATAAAGACGATATCATTTTCCTGATTGACTGCGATATATCTTCCATTCAAAAAATCAAATTCAATATGAACGTTTAATAGTTTAGAAACTGGCATTCCAGGACACAGATAGTCTTCATCTTCTAATTCTCGATCTAGCGTTCTAATAAAATCAATCAGTGATTCCGAATTATCTGAAATTATATAGACTTCTTTTCCAACCGCGGTGGCTAAACATTGTTGGAATGGAATCTGATGTTCTTCGTCATCCTCTCCTACTATTCCCTGATATGCAAATACCAAAGACATCTGTTGGTGATCGATACGTTTTCTTGTCTCAGAGCATCCGATTAGAATGTATTCATCTTCATTATTTTTGAGAAAAGGCTCGCACGAATTATTCTTATCATACAGATGATTTTGGGGTTGCATTTCACGGCACTTAAATAATCTATACATTCCCTGATAGTCAGGTATCAATCGCAGCAAATTCTGCGAAATCAAATCAGGTTTTCTGTCAAAAAAAGCTTTTTCAATGATTGCATGAAGCGCATATTGAATTACATATGATTTGTACACAGTATTTGTTTCAGGAATCTTACTTGACCCTCCAACAAAATCTTGTATTTGATCATTCAGCCTCCTTGATGCATGTAGCTTTTCATAGAGTTCTACATAGTTAATACCACAAGTATTAACCACCTGCATAATTGGATCCCGATATACTGAATTCTTAGCGTATTGATCAGCCCCTTCCTGAGTCTTTTCTTTTCCAAGATCATATAGTTGTTCTGCTAAATAAAATTCAATATCTTCCTGTTCCATATAATTAGGTGCATGTTTATCAGAACACTTTAAAAGAAAACTCTTATATATTGTAAATTCCGAAAATATGACATCCAAAAGCAGATTTCCAGTCGGGTAAATAGCATTAATTGCATTTATCATTCGATTCTCATTCAAATCCTTCAGACGATAGCCATAACAGCTTACTAAATCTGCGATTGCTATTTGTGTCACA
>CATLCV010000031.1 GCA_949893755.1 uncultured Lachnospiraceae bacterium
AAACTGGATTGGGTTCGACGCAGATATGGCGAGGGCATTTGCAGAAAGCATCGGCGTAACCGCACAATTTGTGGAAATTGACTGGGACAACAAGATTATGGAGCTGGACGGCAAGACGATTGACTGTGCATGGAACGGCATGACACTGCTTGAGGATGTCAAAAACGCGATGGAATGCACCAATCCATACTGCAACAATGCGCAGGTCGTTATTGTCCCATCGGACAAGGCGGATCTTTACCAGGATGTAGACAGCCTTAAGGAGCTGAATTTTGCTGTTGAGTCAGGAAGCGCCGGAGAGGATATGGCGCAGGAAAACAATTTCAGCTACACGCCGGTACAGCAGCAGTCCAGTGCCTTGATGGAGGTTGCGGCAGGCACCGCGGATGCGGCGATTATCGATTCTTTGATGGCGGCGGCGATGGTAGGCGAAGGCACAGGCTATGCAAACCTTACCTACACAGTAGAGTTAAACAGCGAGGAATATGGTGTCGGCTTCCGCAAAGGCTCTGCTCTTGCGGGCGCGCTCAATATTATCCCCGAACGGGAAGAACGCGTCGGACCCCAGAGATACATCGGTCATCTTGTCCAGCCATGCCCGCTTTTCTTCTCTTGTAAATACGTCCGGCTTTACTTTAAAGGTATTCTCCCATACGCCGTCCGCAAGAACATCCATATATTCCTCTCCGATATAAAGGTCAATGGCATTGTCCCGGTCCGCCCGGCCGATGCCGTCCTTAAACTGCAGCCCAAGAACCTGCGGCGCCTGCCTTAACCACCAGTTATCCGCCTTCTGTCCTGCCAGACGGGTACAGTGGATCCTGGACTGCTGCCCCGCGCCGATCCCGATGGCCTGTCCGTCCTTCACATAGCATACGGAATTGGACTGGGTATATTTCAGCGTGATCATGGAGATTGCCAGATCCCGCTTTGCATTTTCCGGAATGTCTTTATTCTCGGTTACGACCTTTGCAAAGAACTCATCGTCAATCTTTAATTCATTTCTTCCCTGTTCAAATGTGATTCCAAATACTTCCTTGTGCTCCAACGGCGCCGGCTCATACGCAGGATCGATCTGGATCACATTGTAATTGCCTTTTTTCTTCTGCTTTAACAGCTCCAGAGCCTCCGGCTCATATCCCGGCGCGATCACGCCGTCCGATACCTCCCTCTTGATCAGCCTTGCCGTATCCAAGTCGCACACATCGGACAGGGCGATAAAGTCGCCGAAGGAGGACATCCGGTCGGCTCCTCTGGCTCTCGCATAGGCGCACGCAAGGGGAGAGAGCTCTCCCAGATCATCCACCCAGTAGATCTTCGCCAATGTTTCCGACAGCGGAAGCCCGACTGCAGCGCCTGCCGGGGACACATGCTTGAAGGAGGTTGCGGCCGGTAGCCCGGTAGCCTTCTTCATCTCGCTTACCAGCAGCCAGCCGTTGAATGCGTCCAGAAAGTTGATATATCCCGGACGCCCGCATAATACTTCAATGGGAAGGTCGCTTCCGTCCTGCATATAGATCCTGGACGGCTTCTGATTCGGGTTGCAGCCATATTTCAATTCTAATTCTTTCATCTGTCACGACTCCTTTTTTTGTTTTCTTATTCGTGTTTCTGAATTTCTGCCCGCAGCTCTTTCCTGTCTCTGAACTGCGGTTCACGCTCTACATCATTTCTGATTTTTATTTACGATCCTGGTCTCGTACTTTCCGCTCTTAATATCGATGTAACGCACAAACAGAGATACTTTATTCTCCTCATTCAGACTGTCCCACAGAAGCTCTGTAAAGGCATCGATCTCGTCCGGTATGGAGATCAGCTTCGGTTCCCCTTCAAAGCTGGGGAGCGGATCGCCGTCATGCATATAAGTATGTATAAAATGCCCTTCTCCCGCCGCCGGATTCTCATAGGCAAATGTATACCGATTGCAGCTTTCCGGATTGCCGTTGCTGCTCTTTAAGATGGACATGGCATAATTGTAGTTTCCATTCTCCACATGCATGATTCCGGAGATACGCGGCGTATAGTTGGGAGCGTCCGGTTCAAATTCCCTGGAACGCAGCGACTGCTCGAATGTCATCTGACGGTCCATCCCCTCGTAGATGGTATCCGTCTGGTCTCCATTGGTCACGATGGTCTTGTTGCCGAGTACACGCACCGGAGCGTAGATCACCAGGCTCGGGTCCGTCAGCTTGGCAGGGTCAAATGCCTGGGTCCGGATGCCTTCCCCGTCTTCCACGAAGATACGGTTCCTGCTGTTCACGCTGCGCCCCATGATAAAATATGCAGCAGCAGCCTTCGTACCGTCCGCGCTCTTCCCAAGGATGATCCCTCTTCCCGGATAAGAATTGTTCTTTAATTCCTGCTCAATGGATAACATGTTCATGATTGTGCCTCTCCTTCCGATCTTTCGAATCTGATATCTGTTGTGAACAATTACCGAATACGTCCATTATACCTGTGATATCCAGCAAGTTCAATATAAAAATATCTTTTTTGTTTCTTATATCAATTTTGCATGTAATTCATTGATTCATATAATACAAATTGTATTTGTCTTTCGCTGTTACTGACAATGGAATCTCTGTTCTCTGGCTGATTACAAGGCAAAAGGGAAACAACTTCCTTACGAAGCGTCTCCCTTCCCGCATTTCTTTTTGTTCTGCAAAAATCTTTTTTTCAATATGGCTTCTACAGATTATTATATTCATTCACCAACGGCCGCTCTGCTTTTTCATCTTCAAGAATCTGTGTAAATCTGTTCTGCTTCTCCGCAAATACGTTATCCAGATTGTCATCATTTACCTTTGATACTTCCCCCGCCACCAGTGCTCCCGCACCTTTTTTCGCCCCAAATCTATGGTAGATCCCAGGTTCAAGTGTAATACTGTTTCCCGGATGAATAGATATGATTTCTCCTGCCCTGGCACGATGTCTGATTCCATCCATAAAGAACTCCACTTCCCTGTGCAGATCAGGATTTCCATCCTCATCCGAATGAAACAGTTCAATCTCCAGAATTCCATTTCCTCTGTTTATAATATCTTCTGTTTTATTCTTGTGAAAATGGAGAGGTATCACCTGCTTTTCCTTATCATTAAAGATAATCACTTTTTCACAATACGGCACCCCGATCTCAGGATGCGCGGGGTCTCCATTTCGAATAGTAAAGAGTACCGCTCCTATGCGGTCAAAATCTCCGGAACCAAAATCTGTGACATCCCAGCCCTGCATTACGCTCTTTATATTTTCCAGGTCTCCTTTTCTTTTCTTCCATTCGTCCATTCCCCAATACGCAAAATCCGGCAGGCAAAACTGTATCTTAGCCAGCGTTTCCATAGAAAACCGGATCGCCTGATTTATTTCCGACCTTTTCATAGTCCACCTCTACTCTCCGTAAATCCTGCTTCTTACAATTTTAATAACAGTGGCATTTTCATCTGTATTCCGATTCTCCGCAGAAATCACAAGCTCATATCCTTCCTGACGCCAATCCAGTTCTTTTTCATCTCCCAGCATGAATATACTCTCAATTTCTCCCGGATATAAATGATATAAAAGGGTTTTCAAACGGATTTCCTTTACAGGCGCCCCGAGGCAGATTGCATATATATTTTTGTCTTTCATCGTATAACGGATATCCCGCGCGGTATACTCCACCTTATCCATCTCACAGAATGCCCCGTCGGCCGTCAGCTTTGTGGGTCCTTCCTCCGCTTCTACCCATGGAACCGTATCATAGATCGCTTCTCCATACTTTTCAAGCCATTTTCCCATATCCTTCAATATTGCTTTCGCTTCTTCGGCTATTGTGCCGTCCGGCTTCGGCCCGACATTTAAGATCATACATCCATTTTTACTTACATTGTCAATCAGAAAATGTATCAGCGTTTTGGCAGATTTATACTCGCAGTTTTCCATATATCCCCATGCTTCTCCGTCATCCACCGTTGTCTCTGAGATCCAGTCATGATACATCAGGTTTGCGTATCTTCCCTGTTCAAGCAGTACGATACCTGCTCCTAATGGTAAATTATGCCACTTATAACTAACAACAATATCCTGTTCGTTTTTTCTGGCTGCATCCTGATAATAAGTAAGAAACTTTCTTTTATACGCATCCTGAATGTAGTCCACTCCAAAATCAAAATAAATGTAATCCGGATGATAGCCATCTATCACTTCCCTGAGTTTTTCAAACCACAGTTCACAGAATTGTTTACTCGGCAGGTCCTGACGATACCATTGCTGGTCAATGAATCCTTCTATTTGCGGAATACCGCATCCTCTGGTAATGGGAAGAGGCATGTATCGTTTCTCCGAGCCCCATTCCTGATTATGGGCTTCTCCATACAACCCTGCGAATTCGGGATCTGACGTATCGTACTCCTTTACCCAGCGAGGGAAAAACTTCCAGTTCTCCGCATGATGAAATGCCGTTAAAAATTCCATCCCCTGCTGGCGGATCGCTTTTTCCAGTTCCCCTACGATATCTCTTTTGGGTCCCATCCTTGCGGCATTCCATTGGTTTACTTCACTGTTCCACATACTGAACCCATCATGATGTTCTGCAATCGGCCCTGCGAACCCGGCACCCGCCTCTTTAAACAATTCCGCCCACTCATCTGCATCAAATTTCTCAGCCGTAAAAAGCGGAATCAGATCCTTATAGCCGAATTTCCCCGGATGTCCGTATTTTTTGCAGTGAAATGCATATTGCGGCGTTCCCTCCTGATACATTTTATATGGATACCAGGTCACATTAGGCCCGAATGCCGGCACAGACCAGATTCCCCAATGTGTATAAATCCCAAATTTCTTTGTTTTCAGCCATTTGGGCGTTGTAAAATTTAATAATTCCGACCATTCCTTTGTTTTCATATCTTGTCTTCTCCTTATTTATTTGCCCCTGAGGTAAGTCCTTTCACAACATTTTCCTGCATAAAAAGATACATAAAGAACGGCGGCAGGATTGCAATCAATATTGCTGCCATCAGTGCCCCGTAATCACTGTTATGCGCGCCCACAAAGTTAAGAAGTCCTACGGACAGCGTACGCAGCTCTGATTTTCCGATCATAATCATTGCCGTCAGCAATTCATTCCATGTATACATAAATACGAAAATAGATGCTGTAGCAATTGCAGGTTTGATCAATGGTAAAATAATCTTAAAAAACACTTTATATATACTGCATCCATCTATTACGGCAGCTTCCTCTAAGGATACAGGGATACTGTACAGGAATCCCGTAATGATAAAAATAGACAGCGGCATCCAAAATACAGAATACAAAAGGATCAGCAGGATATAATTATCCCTGAGTCCAAACGTATTTGTCATAAATGCGATCGGAACGATGATACTCTGAATCGGAACCATCATGCCCATAACAAAATATACCCTGACTGCACCCTGCAGCCTAAACCGAAGCCGCGTCAGTGCGAAAGCGATCATACAGGAAAAGACAGCTGTCACAACAACCGCTCCCAATGCCAGTATCAGGCTGTTCAAAAACTGACGGCCGATTCCGGCGGCCCAGGCTTTTGAATAATTCTCCAGATGAATATCCGGTGACGGCAGAAATGGATTTTCAAAAATCTTAGTATTTGATTTTGTAGATGATATCACAATAAAATAGAGTGGATAAAGAAAAAATATTGTCATCAAGATACAAAATAAATACAGCACGATTTTTTTCATTTTTTTTACCACGATCTTTTCTCCTTTCCCGAATATATGCGGGAAGACGGAAAATGACATTTACATACAAGGTATCACAAAAACACGTGCATTTTCCGCCAGCCCCATGAAACGCTAATATTCTATTACTTCTCTCTTTGTAATCCGCAGGCTGAGTATCGTACATAAAATACTCAGTACAAATAAGATCACTCCAATCGCTGACGCCCTGCCAAAATTACTGTATTTGAATGCCTGCTTATATAAAAGTGTACTTGGTACATCCGTCAATCCATTCGGCCCTCCGCTTGTCATAACATACACCAGGTCAAAGGTTTTCAACACTGCCGTTACAATAATGACAATACTTGATACGATGGATTGCCAGATCATTGGAACGATCATGTACCGCACCTTTTTCAGGCCCGTACAGCCATCCAGTACACCCGCTTCTATAACATCTGACGGCAATGCCTGAATCGCCGCATAGCTGGTTGCCATGTGGAATCCGATTCCGCACCATGTATTGATCAATATAAGGGATGTCATTGCCGTTGATGGTTCCACAAGCCAATTATGAATCAGCATTCTAAGGCCCAGGAAGTCCAGTATTTCATTCAATACTCCCACAGGCATCAGAATAAAATACCATATCAATCCCACCACGGTGGTGGATACGACCTGCGGGATAAAATAAGCCGCTTTAAAAAATTTATATCCTCTAAACTGTTCGCTTAGCAGAACCGCCAAGAGCAGTCCGATCGGAAGCTGTGTAAACAATGTCAAGACCAAAAACCAGAGAATGTTCTTCATAGAATGCCAAAAGGATGGATCCTGAAAGACAGCAACAAAATTTTCAATCCCGACAAAGGTCATCTCTGATCCCCTGATACCATTCCATTTGAAAAATCCCAGTACCAAAGAGCCTCCGATCGGTAATATCAGCAATATCGTATATACCAGCAGTCCCGGAAGCAAAAACACTAAAATTGCCTTACGATCCCTGCGTATCTTTTCCAACCTGCCACTCCTTTCTGCCAGTTATCTGCCTTTTGCAGCTATCTTGCCGCATCCAGGCTGTCCTGCATCTGTTTTGCCGCTTCCTCCGCAGTCATGCCGTTCAGGGCGCCAGTCATTGCATCACCCAGGAAGTTTTCAGCACTTGCATTGGTATCATATGACCAGATGTCACTGCCAAATACAACGTCCTGTGCATTTCGATATTCCAGAACCTCCGCCAGGATTGGGCTGATCCTGGAATTATCTATCTCTACATCTGTCCGTGCAGGAATCAGTGAAGCCTCATAAAGCGCCATTTCCTGCAGTTCCTTGCTCACATACAGGAATAAAAACTCAGACGCATAAGAAAGCTTTTCCGGGTCATCCTTCAGGTGTCCTCCCAGTTCAAACTGTATCGGGTATGCGACATCATGTTTTGAAAATTCCTCTTTGTCCTCAAAGTATGGCACTCTGAAAGTTCCTACAGATTCTTCTATATCCTTTAATTCCCCCACTCTCCATGTGCCGTCTAAGGTAATGGCCGTTTCCCCTGTCATAAATCTCTGCTTTTCTGTTTCATAATCAATCCCCTGGTAATCATCCCCAAATATGCCGCGGTCGGCCAGATCCTGAATAAATGCAAATGCTTCTACAATATCATCATCGGTCCACTTTGCCTCCCCGGATCCTAATTTAGCACCTTTATCCGCTCCGCTGAGACGATAAATGATCGCATTCAGAAGGTGAGTTGCACGCCACGGATTTTTTGTTCCCATGGACCAGGGAATCACATCGATTTTCTCCAGCTTTTCACATACCTCATAAAATTCATCCCATGTTTCCGGAAGTTTTTCAATTCCTGCTTTTTTAAAGAGATCTTTATTATAATAAAACACTTCCATTGAAATGTTCTTTGGCAGTGCATAGATTCCTTCTACTCCCACGCCCGACAGATTCATCATATCGATCAATGACGGATCCACATTATTTTTTATATCTTCATCCTGTTTAATGACCTCTGTCATATCCAGGAATACACCGCTTTCCGCATAGGGTTTCATGACACTTAATCCCGGCCACTCAATCACATCCGCAACATTTCCAGATGCAATATCCGCCTTAAACTGATTGTCAAACGCAACGCTGTCATTAATTGATTCATCCTGGAATGTAATATCCGGATATCTTTCCTGAAACTCTTTTTTACATGCTTCCAAAATAGGAACTGCGCTATCAGCTCCAGAAGTCCTTGTAAGCATACGGATCGTAATTCCTTTTCCTGTTCTCTCAGACTCCTCTTCGGCCTCTTCACCTTCTGTATTTTTCTGTCCATCCGCTTCTACTGCAGTATTTTCCTCTGTTTTCGGACTGCTGCATCCTGTCAAAACCATCATTCCGCATAACGTAACTGCTAATAGTCTGCTAAATATATTCTTTTTCATAATATATCTCCTTTTCTGTTGTTTATTTTCAACATATTTTCCAACTCTCTTTTCATTTCGGTCAATGCCGTTTTGCTGTCGATTTCCCGGCTGATTGCTCTTTTGATCTGCCCTGACAGGATAAAATCAATCTGTTCCAGATCGATCCGTTTCTTCTCTTTATCAAACAGTTCTTCCCTGGAACCGCCGATCTGGAATTTCTCATCCACCAGGTTCAGCCATGGGTAGCTCCCTCTCAATGTTTCGTCTCTTATTACGGATACCGTAGGGAGGCAGCCGCATAATCTTAGATTTGTTATCGCAACTTTATCACTCAGATTCCATTTTAAAAATTCATAGCTTTCCTTTATATGGTCAGAATAGCGGTTAATACCAAGCGCCCATCCTCCAAGCATCGTCTTTCCTCCTGGAAGTGGCAGCTGTCCGATATATTTTTCATAGGTATCCCCGTTCTGTGAATACTTTCCCGGCTGATAGTGCGATGCAAAGCCCTGAACAAGCGGAATTTCCCCATACAGAAGCATTTTAAACAGTTCATCCCAAAAATATCCTTCCGCCTCCTTCGGTACAAACTGAAAGGTTTTTACAAGATTATCCAGCGCCCTTTGATTCTCCTCACTGTCTATCACCAGCTTCCCCCATTTATCGGCAATCCTCCCATGAAAGGCCCATTGCCGCGGAAGAAATTCGTTGATCAGACCTACCGGCTCCAATGCCGTAGCTGCCGTACCATATCGAAACGGTGAATTTGCATTTGTTTTCCTGTCAAAAAATTCAGCAATGGTATTGAAGTTTGTCCATGTCTTAGGGGGCATCAATTCGTATCCATATTGCTTCTGGAATTGCTTTTTTATATCTCTGTCACTGAAAACATCTTTCCGATACAGAATCATCTGGATTGTCGCAATGATCGGAAGCAGATGCACACCACAGTCTCCGCGGTAAAAATCCTGCCGTATCCCGCTTGGATAATTTGATAAAAAATTGTCCTTTTTTGCCCATTCCTTCATATTCTCCAGGTAGTTTTCGGACAATACGCTTCGGATCCAGGGCAGGTCCATCATAATCATATCGTAATCTGTTTTCTTCCCCCGGGTCTGTGTATACAGCTCTTTACGCAGAGAACTATATTCCAGCTTATCAAACTCTACCCGTATTCCTGTTATGTTCCGGAATGCACAGGACAACTTCTCCAATGCATCCGTAGCGTCACATTGAAAGGCTAAGACCCGGAGGCTCCGCATAGGCATAGTATGGATTTCCATCCCCGTATTTCTATAATTCCTTTTCGGGCGGATATAAATACTTCTATTTTCAATCTCCCCCCTGCTTTTCATGATAGAGGCCAAAAGCTTTCCTGCTTCTTTACCCATCAGGATCGCATTACGTCCATATTGCGTGATATCCTTATATAAATCTGTCGTGTACCATTTTTCTCCTACGATCGCATGAATCTCTAATTTGATTTTTAAGATATTGCAGACCTCTGAAAGGTGTGTTGCAAATTCCATAGAAGAAGTTATAACACATTCCGGAAACCGTCCGGCCTCAATCAGCTTCTGATAAATTCTGTCAAATACCGCCTCTTTTCTTGTCTCTTCAATCACAATAATATCCTGTTCACGGTTCTCTCTGGCAGCCAGATATCCTTCCACACAATCCTGTTCATTTGAAAATTCTTTTTTTCCAACCATAAGGCGGATTTCCCTGTATGGTTTCTCTTCGATAAGGCTGTTTGTGATGTCGAAAATCAGTTGCTTATTTTCAAACAATACATTTGAGAAATCAATCCCCTCTAATTTTCTTTCCACCATCACTATTTTGATTCCCTGATCCTGAAGTTTCCCATATTTCTCTTTATTCCTCTGATCGCATGGAACAATGATGGCTCCTACCATGCCAATATATAAAAGCTGTTCTAAAAAATGGTTTTCTAAAACTATATTATTTTGTGTAAGCTTCAGTATCAGTATATAATTATTCATATCCAACACATCCGCAATTCCCTGATAGATATCATTATAAGGCTCTTCCAGGCTGGGCAGCAGTACACCGATCACTTTTCCCTTATGTTTTTTCAGATTCTGTGCCATATAATTCGGTTTATACGACAGTTCTTCAATTGCCTCCTGTATTTTATCGTACTTTTCGTCACTGACGCCGCCTTTTCCATTCAGCATATTGGATACCGTACCGACCGACACTCCTGCCTTCTTTGCAACGTCTTTAATGGTAGCCATATCCTATGCCCCTTTTCCATAATTTTCTTTTTATTGTTCCATTTTCTGACGCAGCATATGAATAGAATTTCTTACCATTTCCTCCATCTCTGTCTCGTCTGCTCCTTCACTGATATCCCGCCATACCTTGATATCATGTCCTACTTCTCCGCCCATTTTAATAAAGGGTTCCATGACGATCGCACCCTCATATGAAATATCCTTCAACGCTCCTGTAATCTCATCCCATGGCATTCTTCCGCTCAGACAGGGCGGTTTCCGATTTGTCTCTCCTACATGAAAATGTGCCAGATATCTGCCCGCTGTATGGATTGCCTCTGAAAAGCTGTCTTCCTCAATATTCATATGATAGGTATCCAGCAGTATTTTTAAATTGGGACTTTCCGCTTGTTTCACATATTCTACAGCTTCCTTTGCAGTATTTAAAATCCCCTGTTCATAGCGGTTTACAACTTCTACTGCATATGTAATGTCAAGATTCTCTGCTGTTTTCATGATCTCACGTATTGATTTCAGAGAGCGTTCCCAGGCAGGCCGTTTATCACTGATCTTTTCTGAAAAAGTCTTATTCCACGCACCATAATTCACCCCGGAATACATCCTGATATTCATCTGATCCATGATTTTTAAAGCTTCTACCGTATAGGAAATTCCTCTTTTTCTTATATCATCACTTTCCGAAGCCAGATCATAATCTGCTCCCAGGCCTACGGAAAATGTCAGAGTAATCTCATTTTCCGATGCAAAATCTGCTATCCTCTGACGTTCTGTTTTTGTCCTTCGCATCATCGCGTCCGGTGCAATTTCTAAAATATCAAATCCCAAACGTTTTACCTGAGCTATCTGTTTCAGAAAATCTGTTTCCCAATCTGCATTAAAGTATCCAAAATGAATTCCTATTTTATTCACTGCATCCTCCTTTGCTAATATGATACATATTTTGTATTTACTTTGTATTTGGCCAAATTTAGTATACAATTATTATAAAACGCAAAAATTATACATTCAATATATCTACTATTGAATTTCTTTGAAACGATTCAATGAAGATTTAATTTATAGGATTTGGATATTTTTTTACCTGTTGAGCAGCTAATACAAGGATACCGACATATGAACTTTGTTTCTTTTCAAAAAAGAAAACCCGAAAAGAATCCAAGTCAGATTATTCTTTCCGAGTTTTGGGATGCTGGATTGTAAGCCTGCAATCCGTTTATCTATTTTATATATCGTTTTTTTCAATCTGTGAATGTTCTTGAAATAAAAGAAAAAATCCCCGGAAATGCCTGTCCGCTGACAGGTCATCCTCCAGGGCATACTTATCATGCTTCTTTTTTTCTCTGCTCGTTGATAAAGCCTTCGACTTTATTTTCCGGAATGCCCAGGGCATAGGAAAATTCACTGTAAAGTGCATGCTCCAAAAGCTGTTGATACTTCTTGTCCATGCTTGTAACACCGCCGCGATGCTCTGTACGCTTATAAAGGGTCTTCAATACCCGGATCCAGTTCTCCGGCACATATCCTGAGATGCAGTCCTTATATTCCTGCTCCCGCGTCTTCTCACTGCGCACCCACAGGATCTCAATATCGTCCAGCCTCTTGATCAGTCCCAGAACCGCCTCCCGCTCAATGGGCTTGCGGATGTTGGTCTCATCATCAATGGGGACATATGCCCGATCCTTTGCATTGCCCACTGACTGTAAGGTATAATACTTCTTCTTCCTGTCAGCAAACGTAAAATCCAATGTTCCTACATCTTCAATCCGATATACACCCTTACACTTATAAACTACTGCATCACCTTGATTATGCATACACATCCTCCTTCCTTACCAGATCAGAAAAATCTCTGTTTTGCTGCATTGACATTGGATCTTCACGCTTATAAAAGCTCTAAAACACCTCTTATCCATATAATTGTAGCACCTTTTTCATGCAGGCGTAAGAAGATTTTTTTAAGGAAGGTTCAATTTTGTAAATCAATTTCGCAAACTACAACTGTTACTCCAGGAACATTTTCAGTTCTTCCATAAATGTGTTGACGTCCTTGAACTGCCGGTATACGGAAGCAAACCTGACATAAGCCACAGGATCCAGGGTTTTCAGCCGCTCCATGACGATCTCGCCGATGAGGCTGCTGGGGATCTCCTTCTCCTCCCGGTTCACAATCTGCAGCTCGATCTCATCCACAGCTTCCTTAATGGCATCCGCAGGCACCGGCCGCTTATAGCAGGCGCTCAATACTCCGCTCTCAATCTTGGAGCGTTCAAACTGTTCCCGGTTATTGTCCTTTTTTATCACGATCAGCGGGATGGTCTCAATCTTCTCATAAGTGGTAAACCGTTTTCCGCACTCATCACAACAGCGGCGGCGGCGAATCGAATTGTTCTCTTCCGCCGGCCTGGAATCAATGACGCGTGTGTCCGAATTTCCGCAATAGGGACATTTCATAATATCATCCGCCTTTCTTTTTCTGCTATGGTATAGATTCATTATACACAATTCGTGGCACATTTGCATTATATTTTTTTCAGAAATTTTTCTTCCCGGATCTCTACGAGAATGATATCCGGCCCGATCCGTTTTACACAGTGAAATGGAATCACATATTCACTGTCCGTCCCCAAAAAGCCGCAGATCTTCCCCGGCCCCGGAATGATCAGCGCCTCGATCTGCCCGCTGCTGCAGTCAAATTCGATATCCACCACACATCCCAGCCTTTTGCAGTCACAACTATTAATTACTTCCTTTTCCCGGAGTTCACACAGCCGCATATCCGTCTCCTGACAACATATTTCCACTTACTTCCATTGTATGCAGCAAAGTCCCGCAAGGTTACTGCTGCCTTCGCGGATCTGCTCACCTTCTGATAGATTTTCGAAATTTCTCTCATCCTCTTGACATCCGATACGTATCGTATTATACTGTATTTGTACCAGTAATACAGTATATCACAGATTACATTTTATCGAAATAACCTGAGTGAAAAGATTGTTTCTGCCGACACCATTCTATAAAGGAGGATGTACAATGAACCACGCTTTGACAATTTCAGGACTGACCAAAACCTATCCGGACTTTGTTTTGGATCATGTCTCATTTACGGTTCCGAGCGGCTCTATCGTCGGGCTGATCGGTGAAAACGGCGCCGGAAAAAGCACCACGATCCATGCGGCCCTGGGCCTGATCCAAAAGGAAGCCGGCCATACTGCCATCTTGGGAAAGGAAGAACTGGACGCAGAGACCAGGGAGCAGATCGGCGTTGTATTTGACGGCAGCAATTATCCGGAAATCCTTTCTCCGAAGAAGATCAGCCGTGTCATGAAGCATATTTACCGTTCCTGGGACGAACCGGCCTATCTGCGGCTTTTAAAGCAGTTTTCACTGCCTCTCGACAAGCCGATCAGACAGTTTTCAAAGGGCATGAAAATGAAGCTGGCGATCACCGCCGCACTGTCGCACCATTCGAAGCTGCTGATCCTGGACGAAGCGACCAGCGGACTCGACCCCGTCATTCGGGATGATATCCTGGATATGCTTCTTGACTTTGTGCAGAACGAAGAGCATTCCATCCTGATCTCCTCCCACATTACCAGCGATCTGGAAAAAATCGCGGACTATATTGTATTTATCCATGAGGGGAAGGTCGTGTTCTCCAAGCCCAAGGATGAACTGACCGAACAGTACGGCATCATCAAATGCGGCGCGGCGCAATTTGACGCAATAGAAAAATCCGATATCATCGTATCCCGAAAGATGGATTATGAGTGGCAGGTTTTGATCTCCGACCGGGATAAAATGCAGAAAAAATACAGGGATGCCCTGATCGTCCCGGCAGCGATCGACGAAATCATGCTTTTATATATAAAGGGGGAAAAGTAATGAAAGGTATTTTACTGAAAGATCTCTATATTGCAAAAAGCAACATTCTTGTGACTGTCATAAGCCTGATCGTCCTGGGCTTCGGACTTTCCTTTTTGCTGGAAACAAGCGCCCTTTTGGTCCTTGCCCCGGTCGTTTCCACAACGTCGGTTTTTATCAGCATCACAAGCGACGCAAGCTCCAGATGGAATAAAAATGTAGTCACCATGCCGGTAACAAAGGGACAGATCATCGGTGAAAAGTTTATTTTTTATATCCTGCTTGCTGCCCTGGGACTGGGTGCTGCCCTGATTCCCTGTGCATTCCTTTCCTTTTTTGACAGGGATATCACACTGCACTCCTTATGCCTGTATGGTTCCATCGGGATCAGCGCGACCCTGCTGGCCGGCGGCATCAGCCTGCCTTGCGCTTACCTGTTTGACCCGGAAAAATCACAGATCGTCTTTATGATGTCCTTCCTGGCTTCCACGGGAATCATTACGCTGCTGGTGCTTTTCACGAACCTGTTTATTCCTGTAAAAGACCATATCCTCCTCGCATTTTGCATCGTGCTTGCGGTTTCTGTCCTATGGTTTTTTATCGCATACAGAATTGCGGCTGCAATCTATCAAAAGCGGGATATCACGTAGGAAGTTTCGTAAAAGATCATGTGACGCCGGCACACGCCAGCCTGAATGATTGATTTCTTAATACAATCGCATAAAAACCGCACCGGGACAGTATCTCACAAATACCATCCCGGTGCGGTTTGATTTATAAGAGAAGATTCTGAAGAAAAACTGTATCTGCGGCTATTCTGTCACAACACCCTTCTGCAGCATCACATTCGCATACAGGGCGGATTCTACGGTCGCGATGATGGCATAAGCCGTCTTTGCCTCGTCGTAGAACGCGAAGCGCTCGATATTGCCCACGCAGTCCGCACCGCGGGAATCGTGCTTTGCGATGATCTCCTTGTAGGTATCCCAGATCGGAGTCTCCACATCATCCCCGGGCATCACTTCCATCAGGTTCACCGGCTTCTCCACATAAGTATCCAGCGGGAATACCTGCAGGATCGCATCCAGGAGCTCTGGTACGCCGTGGCCGTCACAGCGGATCACGATCGCGTCCTTTCCCATGGATTCCGCCGGGAAGTTGCCGTCAGAGATCACCAGACGGTCACTGTGCCCCATCTCGCAGAGCACCATCAACAATTCCGGAGACAAAATTTTCGGAATTCCTTTTAACATATTCTATACCCTCCATACCTTATTTGATGGTCTTATATAACGGTCCGTAAGCCTGGCATGCTCTGTAGTCAGCGCCTTCCTTGTCCATGCCGAATGCGTTCCATGCTGCCGGACGGAAGATCTTCTCCTCCGGTACGTTGTGCATCGCAACCGGAATCCTCAGGATGGAGCACAGGGTGATCAGGTCGGCACCGATATGTCCGTAGCTGATCGCGCCGTGGTTTGCGCCCCAGTTGTTCATCACGTCATATGCCGTAGCAAATGCGCCTTCTCCTGTTGTTCTCGGTGCGAACCAGGTACACGGCCATGTATAGTCGGTTCTCTTCCAGAGTACGTCGGTTACCTCGTCCGGAAGATGTACGGTCCAGCCCTCTGCGATCTGCAGCATCGGTCCTAAGTTCTTCACCAGATTCAGACGGATCATGGTCACAGGCATCTCTGCCTCGGTTACGAATCTGGAGGAATAGCCGCCGCCCCGGAAATATCCAAGGTCTGCGTAGTTCCAGGTGGTCGCCTTCATGATGGCTTCCTGATCTGCCTCTGTTACCTCATACCACGGCTTCATCACGCCGTTTCCATTTGCATCCTTTGCCTGTCCGTTGGCATCCAGACATGCTGCTCCGGAGTTGATCAGATGGATAAATCCGCCTGCTTCCTTTGCCTTTCCTTCCAGCTCATAGCCGCCGGCCGCTTTCTTCACTGCCTCAGGACTCCAGTATGTACGAACGTCGGCAAAAATCTGCGGAGAATTGGTAAGCAGTTTATTAAAGAGCATTCCAAGGCTGTTGAGCACATCGTTCTCAGTCGCCAGGATATAGGGCTCTCTTGCTCCGTTCCAGTCAAAGGAGGTGTTGAGCATTGCTTCCGGATAGTCGCAGTTCGGATAGAAGTCTGTCCACTGTCTCTGTCCCTGGAAGCCGGCAGCGATGGCATTGTGGCCAACCTTTTCTTCTTCACAGCCTTCCGGCAGATTGTCATTTCCGTTCATCAGGTCTTTGATGATGCACATCATCTTTACAACGAATTCCCAGTTAGAATCCTTTACTTCGCGGCTCTTCTGCAGCTCTTCCGGATTCTTGTCAAAGCCTTCGATACATTTTTCTTTTGTCCATGCAAGCGCCTTCTGATATTCCGCCTCATCATAGATGCCTTCTGTCATACGGCGGATGATCTCAACCTCATCTACAGATTCCACACGCATTCCAAGGTATTCCTCGATAAATGCAGGATCAATGATGGATCCGCCGATTCCCATACAGATGGAACCGATCTGCAGATAAGATTTTCCTCTCATGGTCGCAGCAGCAACCGCTGCACGTGCGAATCTCAGCAGCTTTTCTTTTACGTCTTCCGGAATCTCCGTATCGCTCGCTTCGCATACATCATGCCCGTAGATACCGAATGCCGGCAGGCCCTTCTGCGCATGAGTAGCCAGGACTGATGCCAGATAAACCGCGCCCGGTCTCTCTGTTCCGTTGAAGCCCCATACCGCTTTGATCGTCATTGGATCCATATCCATGGTCTCTACGCCGTAGCACCAGCAGGGTGTCACGGTCAGAGTAATGTCTACCCCGGCCTTTTTGAACTTATCTGCGCATGCCGCTGCTTCCGCAACACGTCCGATGGTCGTATCCGCAATGATGACCTTTACCGGTTCCCCGTTGGTATATTTTAAGTTGTCTTCCAGCAGCTTTGCAGCGGATTTTGCCATGTTCATGGTCTGATCTTCCAGAGATTCACGAACCTTGAGTGCCCCTCTTCTTCCGTCGATGGTGGGACGGATCCCAATTACCGGATAGTCTCCAATGAGTCTTGATTTTGCCATAGCAGTATTCCTCCTTTAATGAATAAATGTTTTAAATTTCTCATATGCAGCATCCCATTTCTCAGTATCCTGAGGAAGATACTCATATGTAGTTTCCGATTCCGCAATGATGTGCCTTGCTTCCTTTACATCCCGGATCTCGCCCATTGCCATCATCTGTACCGCGATATTGCCCAGTGCGGTGGCTTCCACCGGACCTGCGATCACCTTGCGCCCGTTTGCCCCTGCTGCCATCCGGCAGAGCAGCTTGCTCTGGATCCCGCCGCCGATCATATGGATGACCGGATAATGCTTTCCGGTGCAGGATTCGATCTGTTCCAGCGCGTAGCGGTATTTTAATGCCAGGCTCTGGTTGATACAGCACATGATCTCTCCCACGCTCTCCGGCACCTTCTGTCCGGTCCTGCAGCAGAATTCCCGGATCCTCTCCGGTATGTTGCCTGCCGGGACAAATTCCGGCGCATCCGGATCAATAAAGCTCTGGAACGGCTCTGCCGTGAGCGCCATCTCCTCCAGCTCTCCGAAGGAATATTCCTTTCCTTCCCGGATCCACTGACGCCGGCTCTCCTGGGCCAGCCAGAGTCCGATGATATTTTTCAGCAGTGTGGTCGTATTGCCGTAGCCGCCTTCATTACTTACATCGCATGCCATGGATCTTTCCCCGATCACAGGCCCGTCCAGCTCCGTTCCGAAAAGGCTCCATGTGCCGCAGCTGATAAAGATAAAGTCCTTCTCCTGAGTGGGAACGGATACGACTGCGCTCTGTGTATCATGTCCCGTGATGGCAATGACCTTGGCCGGTTCCACTCCAAGCTCCTCGCAGATATCCGCTTTCAGCGTTCCAACCACCGTACCGCTGGGAATGATCTCCGGCAGAAGTGTCTTCGGGATCCGCAGCGCTTCCAGGATCCGGTCGGACCATTCCTTCCTGCCTGCATCCAGAAGCTGCGTGGTCGCTGCCATGGTGTACTCTGCTCTCTTTTCCCCGGTCAGGAAATAATTGAACAGATCCGGCAAAAGCAGCAGCTTGTCTGCCCTTTCCAGGATCCAGGGCCGTTTCTGCACCAGGGAATATAACTGGAAAATGGTATTGAAGTTTTCAAACTGCAGTCCGGTCAGGCTGTAGACCTCTTCCTTCGGGATGGCCCTGAACACCTCTTCCTGCATCCCCACGGTTCTGTCGTCCCGGTAATGGACCGCATTTTCCAAAAGATCGCCGTGCTCGTCGATGAGGCCGAAGTCCACACCCCAAGTATCGATGCCGATGCTCTCAAAGCCGCCCTTCTGCTTTGCCTTCACGATCCCCTGCTTGATCTCGAAAAGATGTCTCAGTGTGTCCCAGTACATGGTCCCGTTCAGCATCACCGGATCGTTGGAAAAACGGTGTACCTCCTCCATACGGATCTTCCCGTCCTCCAGCCTTCCCAGGATAGCCCGGCCGCTCCCGCCGCCGAAGTCAAACGCAAGGACCTGCTTCTTGTTTCCGCTCACTGACCTACCTCCTCCCTTCTGATGATTTTGGTATATTTGTAACTATTTAGAACAGACAGCCGCGTTTTCTATGAATTGTGTATCCTCACCGCTGTCAATACAGTCTCCCCCTGATCTATAGGCGATACGCCCAATTTCAGAAATGGAAAAAGCGTTTCGACAAGTAAACTTGCACAGTCATTTTCCTCAAATCCTGCTGTCCCAAATATAAACGGTGATTTTATTTTACCATTGTACAGAGAATTATACTTGTGTTATAATGTAAAAAAGTATAACAATATTCACATATTGTTAGGAAGTGTACGACACTGTGTGAACAGTAACCACATATTTCTACGTTCCGCATTGAAATGAAGTAACTGCGAATCGTACAATAACACGCACAAAGGAGTATTATGCAGTATATTAATTATCAGGAGAGCTGGCAGAGAGGGACCGCCGACTTTCCTATGGAATATCATCATGTATCCCCGTCTCATCCGCAGTATGTCATGTCCCTGCACTGGCATGTAGAGTTTGAACTGATCCGGATTTTAAAGGGCACCCTGCACCTGACCATCGATGAAGAGAAATTTGACGCTTCGGCCGGCATGTTCATCTTTGTTCCGGCCGGCGTCCTGCACGAGGGGATGCCCGACGACTGTGAATATGACTGTCTGGTCTTTGATATGAATATTCTCATGAATAAAAATGATTCCTGCTGCCGGATGATCCGCAGGATTACAGAGCATGAGGTCGAGCCGCAGTATATTTATCCGGAATCCGATCAGGAGCTCCACCGCATCATCTGGGGGATGTTCGACGCGGTGGCTTCCAGGAGGCCGGGATACCAGATGATCGTCCTGGGGTCCCTGTATCAGATGATCGGTACGATCTTCGCGGAAAACCATTATCATCCCGCGCCGGAGGTCTACCCCCGCAACCACCGGCGGATCCTGCAGCTCAAGCAGGTCCTGGAATTTATAGAAAGCTCTTATAAAATGCCGCTGACGCTGGAGGAGATTTCCCACAGCGTCAACATGTCGCCCAAGTATTTTTGTAAATTTTTTCAGGAAATGACTCACCGGACCCCCATTGATTACCTGAATTATTACCGGATCGAAAGGGCCTGCTACCAGCTTCTGACCTCCGAGCAGTCCATCACAGAGGTGGCATATAATTCCGGCTTCAATGACCTGAGTTATTTTATCAAGACATTTAAGCGATACAAAGGAACCACACCGAAGCGGTATCTAAAATCATAGGTACAGATCTGGAACTACAGGGTCACGATCACGCCGTCTTCATCCCACAGGTCATGCCAGTCGTTTGCGCCTTCCCACAGGAATACCTGTCCCTTTACGAGCCGGTTATTCTTTTCCAGCGTAGCGATCTTTGCCATTTCCTCCTCGGTCAGCGGATCCTCGGTCATGCTCTTTAGATTGCTCACATATTCCACCTCATGCACAGAGAACGGAATCGGGATCTGTCCCCTCTGGTGCGCCCATTTCAGAGCGATCAGCGCCGGATGGACACCGTGCGCCTTCGCGATCTCCTGCATTTCCGGTGTCTGCATGTCCGCAATGTCTTCCGGACAGATGTCACGCTCCGGCCTCTGGGGTGAACCAAGCGGCATGAATCCGATGGGCTGGATCTTGTGGGCGTTCAGGTAGTCGAACAGCTCCTGCTGCTGGAAGCAGGGATGCAGCTCCATCTCGCATGCCACGGGCAGGATCTTCATCAGAGGCAGCACTGCCTCCAGCTTCGGAATGGTCATGTTGGAAATGCCGATATTGCGGATCAGCCCTTTTTCTACCAGTTCCTCGCACTGTCTGTATGTACGGATAAATTCCTCCGTGCTGAAGGGCTTGGAATCCGGATTTCTGGAATCCACGTCACATCCCGGTGCATGATAGTTCGGGAACGGCCAGTGAATGAAAAACAGGTCGATATAATCGCATTTCAGGTCCGCAATACTCTTCCTGCAGGACTCCTCCACTCTTTCATGCATGTCATTCCATACCTTTGTCATAATAAACAGTTCGCTTCTCTCCACCACGCCTTCATCGAACGCGTCCTGGAACACCTGGCCGATCTGGTCCTCATTTCCATAGCATGCGGCACAGTCAAACATCCGGTAGCCGCAGCGGATCGCGCCTGCCACCGCGCCGGATACCTGCTCCGGGGTAAAGCGGTCAGATCCGAACGTCCCCATACCTACACAGGGTACTTCCACTCCATTGTAAAATGTTACCTTCGGCACACTTGCCGGATTGATAAATTCTCCCATTGCTTCTTCTCCTTTTCTATCATCATGTTTTTATTCACAGCCCATAAAACCCGCCGTCTTACGCCAGCTCGATAATCTCGATCTGCGGCAGGAGCCGTTCCATATCCTCTTTTACAAAAAATCCCGTCTCTTCCCGCATGGCTGCTGCCGCGGAAACGGCGCTTGCCTTTTGCAATGTGTCTCTGATGCTTAAGCCCTCGCTCAGGCCCAGCGCGAACCCTGCAGTCATGGAATCTCCGCAGCCCACCGTATTCACCGCATGGATCCGGGGTACTTTGGCCCGGTATGCGCCCTCATCCGATACCACAACGGCGCCGTCTCCTCCCAGGGATACGGTAACGATCCCGATCCCCTGCCCATGAAGCACCTTTGCCGCTTCTATGATCTCTTCCGGATCGGTGCAGTCCTTCCCGGTCAGCATCCGGATCTCATCCAGGTTGGGCTTGATCATGGTCGGGGCCGCCTCAATCCCCTGCTCCAGCAGCTTCCCGCTGGTATCCAGGATCACCGGCTTTCCCGCTTCCCTGACAAGCTTTACCATCCGCTGATAGGCTGTGCCGTCCAGCCCTTTGGGTACGCTTCCGGATATGGTCACCACATCCGCGTCTGCCGCCAGTCCCTGAAAATGCTCCAGGAACCGTTCAAAATCCGCCTCAGTCACAGTAAATCCCGGTTCCAGAAATTCCGTCTGGAGCTGGTTCTTTTCGTCCCAGATATTGATGCAGGAACGGCTCTCGGCTTCCATATGGTAAAACGCGCTCTTGATCCCAAAGGGCTCCAGCGCATCCTCAATATAATGCCCTGCGTGGCCGCCCACAAATCCAGTAGCCGTCACCTCCGCCCCATAGATGGCTGCAGGCTTGGACACATTCAGCCCCTTGCCGCCCGGCGTATAGACGCATTCCTTCACCCGGTTCACCTCTCCCGTCCGGACCTCCTCTACCACATACCGTTTGTCGATGGCCGCATTCAATGTCACTGTCAGTATCATATTAAACCTTCCTCCTATTAATTTACCAACAGCACCTTGCCCTTTACGAGACCCGGTGTCTTGAACATCTGAAACGCTTCCTGTGCCTGGCTCATGGGCATCTTCTTGTAAATGAGACCTTCATCGAATTTTAACTGCCCGGTTGCAAAATAGTGGGCCGTCAGTTCCCATTCCTTTCCCGGGAACGGCGAGCTGTAGGACATCCAGGAACCAGTCAGCTTAAATTCCTTCCGGTTCATATTTTCCCACATCCGCGGGGTAAAGGTCAGATCCACATGGGGGGTTCCGATAAAGCACACATGAGCCTTATTTGCGGCAAGCTCAAACGCCATGTACATGGTCGGCGCCTGTCCGGCGGTCTCGTAGACATAGGCAAATCCTTTTCCTCCGGTAAGCTCCATGGCTTTCTCCAAAAAGCCTTCCTCTGTGGTGTTGATGACCTCGTCCGCTCCCAGCCGCTTCGCCAGCTCCAGCCGTTCCTCGCTGATATCAAAGACCACCACTTTTCTGGATCCGAAGATCTTAGCCCACTGCATGGTAAACAGCCCGATGGTGCCGCCGCCCAGCACTGCCACATACTGCCCGCCCTGATAATCATTTTGAAGCAGGCCGTGAAGCGCTACTGTGGACGGTTCAAACATGGCTCCCTGCTCATAGGAAATGGATGGGTCAAATACAACCGCATTCTGTTCCGGGAGGACCACATAGTCCGCATTGCTCCCCTGCTGACGGGATCCGATAAAGCTGTAATGCTTGCAGAGGGAAAAATTCCCGTTCTGGCAGTCATCGCATTTCATGCAGGGAAGCAGAGGCGCGCCGGAAACCCGATCGCCGACCTTTACCTTTGTGACCCCTTCCCCGACTTCCACCACGTCTCCGGAAAACTCATGTCCAAGCACGATCGGATAAAAATGGACTCCATTGTAGAGAACCCTGGGGATATCCGAACCGCAGATCCCGGACGCTTTTACCTTTACCTTCACTTCACCCGGTCCCGGCGTCGGCTCTTCATAGTCCAGATACTGTACATCTTCATTTGCACATACAACTGCTGCTTTCATCTTTTCTGACTCCTTTTGTATCTGTTTCATCAGATACCTTATTTTTTATTATACTGTCATACTGCCTCTCAGAACGGCAGGCTATCTTTTCCTGTATTTTTTCATCATGCCCTTAAGCTGATCATACAGTTCCAGGTAGATCTGGTAGTTCCTCTCATAAACCTCCCGATGCTCGGGGTTTGGCTCATGGCGGCGCTTTTCCTTTACCGTCAGTCCTACGGCTTCCTCAAAGCTGCCGTACATGCCTACGCCCACGCCGGCCAGGATCGCTGCGCCCAGCGTGGTGGCCGTATCGGATGAGGGCACCACGATCGGCTTTCCGGTAATATCGGACTTGATCTGGGTCCACAGCAGCGAATTGGCCGAGCCGCCCATGGCCCGCAGCACCTCCGCCTCTGCTCCGGCTTCTCTGGCAATCTCCAGATTGTGGTGCAGAGAATAGGCCACACCCTCCATGGCTGCCCGGATAAAATGCCCCTTGGTCTTTCCGAAGTCCATCCCATAATAGACTCCTTTGGCATCCGGGTCCCAGATCGGAGAGCGTTCGCCGGACATATAGGGGAGAAATACCATTCCGTCACAGCCTGGGCCGACTGCCTCCGCCGCTTCGTTGAACAGCTCCAGCGAGCTTTTGCCGCAGCCCTTTCCCGCTTCCCGCTCGTAAGCGCCGAATTCCCGTTCCAGCCAGCGCATTACACCGCCGCCTCCGGTGGTACCCCCCTGGAGGAGCCACCTGCCCGGCACCACATGGTAGCCTAAGATCAATCTCGGGTCCGCCTGATAGGCGTCGATACAGATGCTCATTCCGCCTGCCTGGCCGCCCTGCTCCTGTGTCTCTCCCGGGTGGACCACACCTGCTCCTAATGTTCCGCAGGCCGCATCCAGCCCTCCTGCCGCCACAGGGGTTCCTGCCGTCAGTCCGCTTTCCTCCGCCGCCTGATCGGTCACTGTGCCGATGACGGCATGGCTCGGATAAATATCCGGAAGCAGCGTCCTGGGAATCTCCAGCGCCTCGCACAGCTCCTCATCCCATGCTCCGGTACGCATATCGAAGCAGTGCAGGCCGTATCCCTGGGAAATGTCCTGGGTCATGCTGCCGGTCAGCCGGAACGCAATATAGCTGTTGGACTGCAGGATCTTATATGTACGGCGGTACACCTCCGGCAGATTCCTCCGGTACCAGAGGATCTTCGCCGTAGTATAAGACGGCTGCAGAGAGTTGCCCGCTGTCCGGAAGATCCGGTCCGCTCCAAGCCTCTCATTATATTCATCACAGATATCCTGGGCCCTGGTATCCATCCAGATGGGTGTCCTTGCCAGCACATTTCCCGCCTGGTCCACCGGGATTGCCGACCAACTCTGCCCGTCGATCCCAACGCCTGCGATCTCCGACAGATCCACTCCGTCTGCCGCCATCCTCTTTATGGCAGTACACACGGCCCGCCACCAGTCCTGCGGATCCTGCTCCGCCCATCCCGGATGAGGATAGAACACCGGATATTCCTCGCTGGCCGAAGCGATCACCTCTCCGTTCCGGTCAAATACCGCAGCCTTGCAGGCGCTTGTTCCAATATCAATTCCTAACAAATATGGTTTCATCACAGCCCCCTTTCTTCCTTCTGTACACGGCCTTCGGATCCGTCGGCAGCCCGCAACGTATCCGGCCTCCGGCAGACGGATCTTCCTTCCACAAAGCTGGTGGCCAGCCTGACCGTCTCAAACTCCGTCCGCTCTTTTTCCTCCAGCCTTTTCAGCATCAGCTCCGCGGCCCGCCTTCCCAGCTCCTTCGTGGGCTGGGTCACAATACTGAGCTTCGGGATGCATGCCCTGGCAAATTCCATATTGTCAAAGCCGATGACCGACATTTCCTCCGGAATCCGGATCCCCAATTCATTCAGCTCGATCATCGCCCCCAGCGTCATTTCATAGTTGGAAATGAAGACCGCTGTCATGTCGGGGTTTTTCCTGGTAAGCTCCTGGATTCCCCGGCTTCCGCCCCGAATGGTGTAGTCCCCCCGGACTACCAGGGATTCGCTGGCGGCAATCCCCGCCTGTTCCAGCGCCCGCATATACCCCCGAAAACGTTCCTCTGCCGTGTAGACCTCCTGTTCCCCCGCGATCATGCCGATCCTTCGGTGCCCCGCGGCGATCAGACGCCGGATCGCATCCTCCGCGGCGCCCTGGTTATCTACCAGCACAGTATCACAATGGACGCTGCGGATCCTTCGGTCGATCATCACAATGGGCTTTCCGGTTTTCATCACATTCTGCAGGCAGGCGCCGCTTTTTCCGGTGGGAATGACGATCATTCCGTCCACCCTGCGGCGTTTCAAAAACTCTACGGCTTCCGCTTCCCGCTTTTCATCGGTACGGCAGTCGCAGATCATGGCTGCATAGCCCTGCCCCCGGAGCACATCCTCCAGCTCCGTAATGATCTCCGCAAAGAAAATGTTATTCAGCTCCGGTATGACGATGCCGATCATCCTCGTCCGGTTGGTTTTTAACCCCCGGGCCACCTCATTGACTTCAAAATTCAGTTTTTCAATGGCCTGCTCAATCTTGACCCGGTTCTTCTCCCGGACATTTCCTCCGTTCAGATAGGAAGAAATCGTTGCCAGCCCGAGCCCGGTTTCTTTTGCTATGTCTTTCATCGTTGCCGCCATATCCGCACCCTGCCTTCACTGTTGTTTCTAAAATCAATCAGTCTTTCCGTCGCATCCGCACACCTTCATACGCTCCATCACCAACTGCTTCACGGCCTCCATACCGACCACGCCCAGCTTCTTCGGGTCAAAGGTATCCGGCTTCTCTTCGATCAGCTTCTTGCCCGCAGCCGTGTAAGCCGCCCGCAGTTCAGTCGCAAAATTCACCTTGCAGATACCCCGGCGCACACAGTCCCGTACTTCGTCGTCGCTCAGCCCGGAAGCCCCGTGCAGCACCAGAGGGATAGAAACCACCTTCCGGATCTCGGATACCCGCTCCTTGTCCAGCACCGGCGTTCCCTTGTAAAATCCATGGGCCGTTCCGATGGCAACCGCCAGAGAGGTCACTCCGGTTCTTTCCACAAATTCCTTCGCCTCCATGGGATCCGTATTGGTATCTGCTTCCGCTTCCAGGTCATCCTCCTTGCCGCCTACCTTGCCGAGCTCGGCCTCGACCGGGATGCCGCAGGCTTTTGCCACATCCGCGACCCTTTTGCTGACCGCGATGTTTCCCTCCAGATCTTCATGAGAACCGTCGATCATCACAGAAGTGTATCCCGCCTTAAGCGCCTGTATCGCCAGTTCGAAGCTGCTGCCGTGGTCCAGGTGAAGGCAGACCGGAACTGCCGCTTTTTTCGCCTCCGCAGCGACGATCGCATAATAGGTCTCCAGCGTCCCGTACTTGATCGTGGACGGCGTGGTCTGCAGCATGACCGGGGCATGAAGCTCCTCCGCGGCAGCAATGACCGCCTTCACCATCTCCATGTTCTCCACATTGAACGCGCCTACGGCATAGCCGCCCTTCTGTGCGTCTGCCAGCATTTTTTCTGATGTTACTAATGGCATCTTGTTCTCCTCCTTTATCAAAACCGAAACGTTTCGGTTTTTTATTAAAATTATCGTACTACATTTCCAGGCAAAAGTCAATAAAAAAGTTCTGATTTCTTTTCTTTTTCTGTGCAAAACTTATATTCAAAACTATTCGGCCGTTTCAAAAAGTATCTGCGGCGTCCCCCGACGCGGCAAAATGACAGGCCGCCGCGGTACGCATCTTCCAAACGCATACCGTGGCGGCCTGCTAAAACCACTCATATTTAATTTTTACAGGATCCCAAACTCCTGCATCGCCTTTTTCAGCACTTCCTTATGCTGCGGCTCAAGCTCCGTCAATGGTCCTCTCAGCGGTCCGCATTCCTTCCCCATCAGGTTCATTGCCGCCTTCACCGGGATCGGATTCACCTCGCAGAACAAAGCGTCACAAAGCGGAAGAGCATCCAGCTGCATCTTGCAGCTTCCCTGGATATCGCCGTCAAAAAACTTATAGACCATATCATGTACATACTTCGGCGCCACATTCGACAGCACAGAGATCACTCCCAGACCTCCCAGAGACAAAAGCGGAACGATCTGGTCGTCGTTGCCGGAATAGAGGTCAATCTTTCCGTCGCACAGGTGCATGATCTTCGCCACATTGCCGATATTGCCGGAAGCCTCCTTGATCCCCGCGATGTATTCCACATTTTTTACCAGATGGGCCACAGTCTCCGGCTGGATCGCACATCCGGTACGGCTGGGTACATTGTAGAGGATCGCCGGGATCTTCGCCTCATTGGCGATCCTTGTATAATGGGCGATCAGTCCGTTCTGCGTCGCCTTATTATAATACGGCGTCACAAGGAGCAGCCCTTCCGCCCCTGCCGCTGCCGCCTCTTTGGAGAGCTGCACTGCCGTAGCGGTACTGTTGGAACCGGTCCCCGCAATGACCGGAATCCGGTGGTTCACGCGCTCGATCGCAAACTTGATCACGTCCATGTGCTCCTGCTCGCTTAAAGTCGCGGACTCTCCTGTCGTTCCGCAGATAATGATGGAATCTGTCTCCCCGGCAATCTGCTCCTCCAGGATCTCATCCAGCTTATCATAGTTCACTTCCAGATTTTCCTTCATCGGTGTAATGATCGCAACACCTGCGCCCTTAAAAATTGCCACTGCTTTTTCCTCCTGCTCTTTTTTGACGAAAAAAGAAACGGCAAGATGCGCCGTCCCCCAAAATATACATCCATGTATATCAGATAGCACTCCATCCTGCGATGACAGTCATGCCGTTATTCACGCCATGCCCAAGCAATATGACCTCAGGAATCATATCCTTTCGGCATCTTTTCCTTTCCGCTGCCTTCCTCTGCCCTGAACATCCGGCAATGTACTGATAAAAAATGCGACCTCTATCTCGTTTCCATTTCTATTTTATTTAGAATAACACCGATACCCGCTCTTGTCAACGAAATTATTCCAATTTTTCAGTTTCATCCGCTTCCTTCTTCGCGGTTTCGCTGCCGTCCTGTCCCAGCTTTTCCTGCGAGATCATCGCCTGATCCAAAGCACGCAGGTCCTTCTCCGGAATTTCGTAAGTGCCTTCCTCTGTCCGGTTGATATGTACCGTAATCTTTTTGGCCTCACCATAGGACAATCCGGAGTCCAATGCTTCTGTCAGGACCTCATAGTAGGTCTGGTATACATGGTTCTGGATTTCATCATCCGAGGGCATCTCTCCCCCGTCCATCACACCGTTGGAAATCTCCGCCGCATACTCCTCGGCCTTCTTTTGGAATTCATCATAGGTACTGTCAAACAGCAGGATCGGCTCCACCGAGATATCAATCGTATACCCGTTCTCTTCTGTTTCCGCTGCCTCTCCTACCGTATATTTTACCTGCTTTATGGTCTTTTCAAATAAAGTTCTGTAGCTTTCCTCTAATTCTTCCGACAGGTCTGCCGTATGAAATTCATGCATCGTGGCATCCAGATTATTCTGGAAGATTTCATTGGCCTCCTCCTCTGTCGCGCCTGTCAGCTCCATATAATCCTCTGTCTCATTTTTATAAGAAACATCCAGAATTGCCTGCATATAGGCGCATGCATCGAATGCCGTACAGCCGCCCAGAAGAACTGTCATCACAGTCACCAGGGCGGCTGCCTGCATCCAGTTTTTTTTCAGCCTGCTCATAAGCCTGTCCTCCTTTTTCATGATTCAAGTGTGTTACAGTCTAACACATTTTAATCGTGAAAAAAGAAGAAAACCGTCAGGCAGTTTCGACATCCTGGGAGAGTCTATTCCCCGGAAGCCTGTTTGACCTTTTCCCGGATCTCCGGACTGATACCGGAAGAATATACAGGAACAAAAATCCCTTCCTCCTGTCCTACCTCTTCCAGCTTCTTCCCGCGCAGCTTCCCGTTCTCATATCGGGAAAGTATCCATTCATAGAGCTTCCCAAAGTCAAATTTGATGGATGCCGCCACCGTATCCGGATGCTCCCGGGTAGGATTGCTGGAAAAACCGATCACCTTAGCCCCCTGAGCTCTGGCGGCCTCAATGCATCCAAGTCCTGCTTCATTGGAATATACGAATAAGATTTCTGCTCCGCTGCCGATCATCTGTTCCGCCATCTTCCTGGCCAGCCCCTGATCCGTCCAGCTATTCGTATATGCCCGCAGAAATACTGTTTTTTCCATCCCCCGCTCCTCGAGGATTTCACGGACCTTCTCTTCATATACGTCCAGCAGATGCTCCATCCCTTCATTGGGGTATCCCGCGATCATTCCGATCGTTCCGGTTTCCGCGATATTTCCCGTGATCACCGCGGCCATCTCGCTGGCTTCGTACTCCCTCGGCCTGACCGACGCCACATTTTCCTGATCGGCCCGGATGCCGTTGATGATGCAGAAAAAGGTGTCCGGATAGCGTTCCGCTGTCGTGTTCACCGAATCCGTAAATTGCTCTCCGGACGCCAGGACCAGATCATAGTCTTTCTCCGCGCACTCTACCAGAACCTGTTCAAATTCTGTTTCCTGTACATTTTTTCTGCATTCTATTGTAATCCCAAGCTTCTCCTCGCAATAGGATATTCCTTCCATATTGGTATCATTCCAGCTCAGGTCACCGCCCTCTCCCGGAAGCAGCACTACGATCCGGCTGCTTTTCAATTCCCTTCGCGGGCCGTGATCCTGGAGCGCACAGCCCCACAGCAGCAGCATGAAGATGCCCGCCAGCAGGACCCTGCCATATCGTTTCATACGGTGTATCATCCCTGCCAAGGCTTCCGATGGATAAAACGCCCGGCGCCCTTTTCTCCGATAAACTGATTCTCTTTTACCAGTACATTTCCTCTCTGCATGACCAGACGGATCTCGCCCTGCAGCTCCATGCCTTCATAAGAGGTATAGTCAACAGCCCCTTGCATCCGGCTGTGTGTCAGCACTCCCGATGCATCCGGATCCAGGATCACAAGGTCTGCGTCTGCCCCCGGCAGGATCGCGCCCTTTTCCGGATACAGCCCGTAGATCCTGCATGGCTCTGTGCAAAGTGTCTCCACCAGGCGCTGCATGGTGATACGCCCTTTAGCCACGCCCTCGGAATATAAAAGCATCAGTCTCTCTTCCACTCCCGGAGCTCCATTCGGACATGCGGTAAAATCCTCCTTGCCCATCTGCTTTTCTTTTCCATAGTTGAACGGGCAGTGATCCGTGGCAACGACCTGGATCTCTCCGGCCGCAAGCCCTTCCCACAGCGCATCGCAGTCTTCCTGTGTACGGAGCGGCGGGGACATGATGAATTTCAGGCCGTCCTCCCTTGTATAGCATTCCTCTGTCAAAAGCAGATACTGGGGACAGGTTTCCACGAAGATATTTTTCTGTCCCTGTCTCCTTGCCTCCCGTACAGCCTCCAGGCTTTCCCTGCAGGAGAGATGCACAATATATACCGGTGCGTCGTCCGCCATCCTGGCCAGCTTGAGAACACGGTCTACCGCTTCCGCTTCCGCCAGGTTCGGACGGCTTTTCGCATGCCAGATGGGGGATGTTTTTCCTTCGCTCTTATGCTTTTGCTTCAGAAATTCCACGACATCATGATTCTCGCAGTGAAATGCGGTGATCCCGTTGATCTCTTTCATTTTCCGCAGGATCTGCAGAACATCCGCGTCATTGAGCTTAAAGCCATAGGTCAGATACGCCTTGACGCTGGGAATCCCGTCCGCTGCCATAGTCTCCAGCTCTGCCAGGATCTCTGCGTCCACATGCTGCGCCGTCCCGTGAAATCCATAATCGATGACCGCCTTTCCCTCTGCCAGCTTCCGGTATACGTCAAACTGGTAATGCAGCGGGATTCCCGCCGGCCCGAAGGCCATATGGTCTACAATAGAGGTCGTTCCTCCGCAGACCGCCGCCACGGTGCCGTCATAAAAATCGTCAACCGCCCTGGAAATCCCCACATCCAGATCCATATGGGTATGTACATCCACAGCCCCCGGGAGTACATAACAGCCGGCCGCGTCGATGACTTCTGCGTCCGCGTCTGAAAGATCCGTTCCGATACGCACGATCTTCTCATCCTCGATCAGGATATCCGCCTGATAATCCTCCGCTTCCGTAAAAATCCTTCCGTTTTTCACTATTTTTTTCATTTTGCTTTACTTCCTTTCCGCATTCTTTTTCACCTTCAGGTAAATGTAGTATGCCACGCCGGCTCCGATGCTTCCGATCACATATGCGTTATCAAACAGTACATGCATGGCGGGAACAAATTTTCCGAGAAGGACCAGGATCATGGATGCTACAAAGATCACGATGATCGCCGTATTCCACCCCTTCTTATAGAAATACTTTCCGCCGTCTTCCCTGTACAGGTCCACCATATCCACCTCGGTCTTATGCTCAAACAGATATGCCACCAGGTACAGTCCGGAGATGGGTCCCAGCAAGGCTCCCAGAAGCCCGCATACATTGTAGATCAGGTCATAGGCACTTGCCAGAGCATTCCAGGGCTGCGCAAACAGCGCAAGGACCGCCGCGATAATGGCCGCATGCCGATAGGTTACCTTCTTCGCAAACAGGGTCGAGATCACATTGGTCGGCGGCACCAGGTTGGCCGCAACGTTCGTCGTCAATACTGCCATGATAATGAATACGGAGAAGATCACCACGATCAGGGGATTTTCAAATTTTCCTACCAGCACAGCCGGTTCCCAGATTGCTTCGTGGAAGGCAAAGGACGCGCCCGCCGTTCCGCAAATCCCGACAAATGCGATAAATGCCGTCATGATCGGCGCGCCTGCCACCTGCCCGAGCACCTGCGCCTTCTGCGTCTTACAGTTCTTTGTAAAGTCTGCCATGGATAATGCGATTCCGCCGTCAAAAGCGATCATGGAAGACAGTGCCGGGAAGAACAGCTTCCAGAAGTCTGCGCCCTCCTGTCCCTGTATGGACGGCTCGGACATCAGCTTCGCAATGCTCCAGTCAGCAGTAGAGATTCCCCATACGATTACGATAAAGCTCAATACGATCAGCACCGGCGCCGCAAACTTTTCCAGCTTCTGAACAGCCGAAGAACCGGAGCCTGCAATATAAACGTTCATTGCCCAGAACACGAGGAAGGATATAAACTGCCCGGTAAAGCCGAACCCGCCCCATGCCGGAATAAAGGTGACCAGGATCGTCTGAATCGCCTGCCCTCCGATCCATGCCTGAACGCCGAACCAGAAGCAGCCCAGAATCCCGCGCACCAGAGAAGGCACGATCGTTCCCTTGGCTCCAAAGACCATCTTGCAGAGCATGGGATAAGACACTCCATACTTCACTCCAAAGTGCCCCAGGATCACGGCAAAGATCATAACCAGAGAATGTCCCAGCACAATGGTCACCAATGCCTGCGCCCATGACATCCCGGACACGATCAGACCGCTTGCCACCTGATATACCGCGATGGAGACCAGCATCCCGATCCAGAGGTTTCCCATATCCCACGCAGACCAGTGTCTGTCGTCCATATTGTTTGGTTTTGTTACTTCCGTATAATTATTTTTGTACTTTCCGATCTCATCAATACCGGCCTGGGTCAGTTCCACAATGTCACCGGTCTGTTTTTGAAACAAGCTCATTGTTCTCCTCCTTTACTCATCTCATCACCATTTCGTTTCTTTTGTTATTCCTCGGCCCAAAGTCTAACGTTCTGATAAGAATATTGTAAATGAGGAGCCCGCAGACCGCAATGCAGCAGATCTACGATTATGTTTCAAATTCTACTGATTTATTCCGATATTCGCTGGGTGTCATCCCATACTTTTTCTTAAAAATGTTGCTGAAATACCGGGAATTTCCAATCCCCACCCATTCCGAGATCGACGCCACATTGCATTCCGGTATGGTCAGATATTCCTTCGCCTTTTCCAGACGCACATCTGTGATATATACGGAAATATTTTTTCCGGTATGCCGCTTAAAGAGATCGCTGAGATAATTCGGGGTGACGTACAGGCTTTCCGCGATTTCTTTCAGGCTGAGCTTTTCGCTGTAATGGGACTCGATATAATCCACCGCCTTCTTCACCAGAAGGTTATGGACTGCCGCCGCAGGCTTTTTGACCGTTCCCCGTTTTTTCTCCTCTACACTCCTCAAGATCTGCAGCAGTTCCCTTGGATTGGTAGGCTTCACCATATACCGCAGGACACCCAGCTCGATGGCCTGCTGTGCAAAGCGAAAATCTGAATATCCGCTCACAATGATCACCTCTGCGTCCATATCTCTTTCCCGGAGGCGCGCAAGCATTTCCAGACCGTTCAGCTCCGGCATCTTGATATCTGTGATGATCACATCCGCGCCGTGATGTGACAGATACCCCAGCGCATCCACTGCATTTTCAAATGCGCCCGCCACAGTCCAGCCCTCCTGCCGTTCCAGCAGATGCTTCAATCCGTTTCTGATTTTCGGCTCATCGTCAATGATCACGATCTCCATGTTCTCCTTCCCCCTCCCGCCGATCTTCCGTCATCCGAAGTGTAACCGCAGTTCCCTCGCCCTGGTTACTTCGGATCTCCATTGCCTGCTTCTCGCCATAGGTCAATTCGATCCTTCTTCGTATATTCCGCATGCCGATATTGCCTGTGTCATTCTTTCCGGCGATCTTTTTCTCCAATTCCTCCAGCTCTGCCTGTGTCATCCCTTTCCCATTGTCTGTGATCTGAAGAAGCAGCGTCTCCCCTTCCATCCAGGCTTTGACTGTGATCGTTCCGCCTTCTTTTAACGGCTCGATTCCGTGGATCACCGCATTTTCAACGATCGGCTGCAGGATCAGCCTCGGCACAGAAAAATCCAGGGCATCCTCGTCCACCTCCCACCGATAGTTAAGCCGTTCCTCGAGACGATTCTTCTGGATGCAGAGATAGCTTTCAATATAGTGCATTTCATCCCGCAGAGGCACCACATGGCTTCCTCCGCCGATCGCATAGCGCAGGATCTCTCCCAGTGAGATCACCACATCACTGATATCCTGCTCGTCCCGCTCAATCAGCATCCAGTTGATGGAATCCAGTGTATTGTATAGAAAGTGCGGATTAATCTGCGCCTGCAGCGCCCGGATCTCCGCGTTCTTCTGTTCAAGCTTCTTCTGATACACCTCATAGATCAGCTGACGGATCTTTCCGACCATATAGTTAAAAGAAATGATAAGCCGTCCGATCTCATCCTTTCTCTTACTCTGGACTTCAATATCAAAATTCTCCTCTTCCACCTGTTTCATTGCATTGGACAATTCACGGATCGGCGCCGTAATGGAATATGAAATCAAAGTCACGATTACCAGTGCGACCAAAACGGCTGAAAATACGATCATTGCGATCGTTCCGCGAAGCTGTAATGCCTGCGGAAAGATCTCCGGAACAGCAACAACAGAATATGTCTTCCAGCCGGTGAGACCGTTATACTGGCCGAATACGTAATACTTCTCCTTTTCCCATTCCAGAATGAAGTTCCGTTCCCCGCTCTGAAAAGCGGCTTCGATCTTTTCCAGCCACATCGGCTGAACCCTCCTGCTGGTACAGAGGATTTTTCCTTTCTTATCTACAATAAAGGTATACTGGCTGATCGGAAGGCTCTGGTTGCTCAGCAGCAGGCTCCTGAAAATCTCCGGGTTGATCTCAATGATGACGATCCCCTTCATCTTTTCTCTCGGAGCGTTCCCTTTTCCCAAATGCGCTCCTGCCGGAATTGCCTTGACCAGTGTGACCGCTTCTCCCTCCTGGTAAAGGGAGTCCTCCATCCCAAGCCAGGCCTCCTCTTCCAGATTGGCGGACGCCGTCTCAAAGCATTCCTGCAGACGCCAGCCGTCCCGAAGCGTATCAAGCCCTGCAAGATAATGATAGCGGATATTCCGGTCCATGTCCAGAATAATAATATCGGAAACCGCCTCTATAATATGTGCATAGTCGGAAATCCAGTAATTCAAATAACTGTCCTCCCCCGGATTCTCTTCCTCAAATACCTCTTCCGCGATATTGCCGTCTACGATACGCTGTGCCAGCCGGGTTACTTCCAGTCCCCAGAAATTGATATTGATATCGATCCGGTTGACCGTATCGGCCATCTCACTTTTTTTATTGTCCGTAACCATGTTCAGGGCATATTCATAGGAACAGTATCCCACGGATAAACCCAATATAATCACAATGCCTGCAAGAATCAGCATTAATTTTTTTCTAACTGAGATGGTATCACCTCCCGGCAAAATCAAAAACACAAAAAAGCTCCGTCTGTACAGGACATACGGAACTATTTACATTATACATATTTAAAACATACACCTTCAAAACTACACACGAAGAAATATTTCTATCCTATCCTTACTGCTCTCTTAAAGCAACCACCTTCTTGGTTATGCCCTCGACCTATTAGTGACGGTCAGCTACATACATTACTGCACTTC
>CATLCV010000032.1 GCA_949893755.1 uncultured Lachnospiraceae bacterium
ATGCTTTTATGGCCTCTTGCACGGGTATTATTGGATAGGAAAAACTGTCATAGTGCATTTCATTACCCCATTTTTGTGGATTATTATCGGTAAAAGCAACAATATGACTTGTCATTTCCCAATTTTCAAAAATATTGATAAAACGTAAACCCTGTAGTCCGGTACCAAAACAAATACATTTTTTATCTGTCATAAAATTATAAAATTGATTTAAATTAAAATCTTGTTTAATCATATTCTGACCTTTCAAGAAATAATTAAAAATTAATATTAAGGTAGAGCGAATGAATAAAGAATTACAGTTAATAAAGAAATAGCATAGAGAAAATTTCTTTAAAATGGCTTTTCAATTAATGTAACGCAATCAAGTTTTTTATCGGTTCCCCAATCTATGATCTGTTGTTCAAGAACATTAAATCCTACTCGATATGATAAATATGCAAAGCACTTTTTGCTCATAAAACTCCGGCCTTGGGGGGCAGTGCCAAATCCAGCTTTATAATCAGCGTGATAATTTGAATGATGGAGCAGCGCTTTTCCTCCAGGTGATAAGACTCTGTAAATTTCTAATAAATAGAAATAAATATCAATTAATTCGAAATGGACCATTGCATCATATGAGTATAAAGAAGTATATGAGTTAGAATCCAATTCCTTTAGATCGTTGCCACTATTTTTATAATATTTTATGTTGCTGTATTTACCGAACCTCTTTTTACAAATATCAATATTCTTTTCAAGAATATCAACTAGCATGATGTTTCCTGCTTTATCTATAATTTGAGGTATATGTCTTCCGCGTCCACACGCAAGTTCAACTATGTTTGTTTTGTCAAGTCTTTGAAACATTTTATAGAAAATGCTGGTTGGATCCCAAAAAACTTCTAAGGTTGTTTCGGCTGATTGGAAATAGTCCTCCATACTTTCTAAATGATAGAATGCGCAAAAATCTCTATTAAATTTAATTTTATCTAGGTGAAAAATATTTGCTAAATCTCCAAACTCAATACATTGCTTATTACTTAAAAATTTTCGTATCTCTTCTCTTTTATTTCTATCTGCTATCGTTATACAATATACAAGATCTTTTTCTTTTAATTCCTCTAAATACCAAACTTTTTTATTATCAATTATGTCGATTTCTTTAGCGTCTTTATCACAAAACCCATATATATGCCTTTCTAAACCTTGACTTTTTAAAAAATTATAAATACTTCGTCCTCTTTTACCGGCCCCATACAATACTATTTTCATTTTCAATTTAATCCCTTATTTTGTTTATGGTAAAAAATATATACTATCTAAAAAGTAAATTGTCAACAGTATATATGTAGAAACTAAGTTATATTTGTGCGGTTTTAAATATATTTTAATTTAAACCGCACAAATAAGGTCTTTCCTCAACTTATAAATAGACTACATGATTTGAAGAGAAAAGTCTGCTTTTGATTTCAACGTTTCCTAACCAATACGTCTATTTTGTAAAAGTGAGTTCAACTTCAGTTTTTGCCGTATCATTAAATACAACTGTAAAATTTGAATCTCCGTCAAGGCTAAGTAAATAATCAACGGAAGCAGCAGTTATAACTAGATTACCATCTTCATAATAGTAATTCGCTGCGCCAAGAGGTGACCCAAGGAACATAACTGAGTCAATTCCGGTTGCTTCTAAATCGTCTGTTCCAAGATTAACCGGTATAGTAATAGCTGTACCAGCAACTAAACTATGCGTAGTTGTTGCAATACTCGGACCAGTCTTAGAAGAATAATCAACTGTATCAGTATCCGGCGTTGCATCGTCAGCAGCTTTTACCCAAGTCCAAGTAACTGTAACTTGAGGAGCAGTTGTAGTCTCTTCAATATCTACCTTACTTACTGAACCGGCCATGCTGATATTAAGTGCTTTCCAAGCAGACGCACTTGCTTTTTCCTGATAAACATATTCTCCTTGATCATCAAGCGCTATTTCGAAATTATTTTTATTTCCAGCGATTGTTTTTGATACAGTCTGCTTTGTCCCTGATACAACTTTGGTTTCACTGCCGACGGTTAATCCAAGGTAAAGCTCAGGGTCTGTAGTTGACACTGTTGAACTTGTAGCAAGATCAATATCAGTAGCAGCAGTAGTTGCTTCAACATCTACAGAAAGTGTTACATCGCAGCTGCTCTTATTGATCACCTGAAGCGTATTACTTGTGTTTGCATACGTATTTGGTGCGGTAAGGAAATATACGCCCGTATCACTACTTTTATCCGGAAATACAGTACCCTCATCATATTTACCGCCTTCAGTTTCCTGAATAAGACGTTCTGGGTCCATAGTATACTTAAAAGTAGTAGTATCCGCTGTAGTAGGAAGCACTACATTTGTCTTTTCTTTGTCTACATGTCCCTCAGAACTACCAGCACCTGTGGCATTACCTGTACCGCCGGGTGCGGGAGTAGTATCATCCGCAGCAAACGCAGTAAATGCGTTGCCAAGCACCATTGTGGCCGCAAGTGCTACAGCCAATCCTCGTTTCATTCTTGTCATTGTTTCTTCCTCCTTTAAATGATTGTTTTGTATCATACCGCATTTGTTATACGCGGTTGCTACCATTGTTTATAAATTACCCTTCCACAATAATGGTCAATCCCACCCGAAGGGTACTTACTGTATTCTGCTCTTCATCCACCAGATGATAAATCAAGACACAGTCATATGTACCTGCTGAAAGCGGAGTATCAAGTGCAATCTCGCTTAACTCGCTTCCTCTTGGAAGGAGCGGAGATTTGAGGATAGCATCATCTTCGTTGTCAGCCAGAAACACATCAAAATATATATCATTTGTATTTTCTATTACATTTTCAACATAAGCATCCTGAGAGATGGCATCACCGGTTGCAAAATGCCAGACAGTACTCATAGACGCACTGTAATATCCCGGTTCTACATATTCTTCATTTATCATGTCTTCTACAACTTTTTCAGCGTTGTCCTTTGTTACAACCACATTTCTTCTTGGTTCATCCTTGGGTCTGTTGATAAGCAAAAATATGATTGCTGAAATAAGCGCAATAATGATTACAGCACCTACAAGGATTAAGACTTTAGCCCTGTTCCCATTTTCACTTTGTGGCCGCTTTTTGAACTTTTGTTTTTCTGGTCTGCCAGACATATTAAGATTCCTCCTGTTGCCTATTAATTATTTCTTCTGTTCGTATATTTTCAGTTGGCGAGACAGTCCATGTAATAATGATTTCAGGAGTAATATCTGTCAATCTTGACCAATCGCCTTTTGCATTTGCTGCTCCTGTAAGCTGAAAAGAATATTCATGAAAACTGATATTACTGAGATCCTCTTTTAATTTATAATCATACGCTGCATGATCAGCATCATGGACATATTCATACGCATCCTCCGGGGCGGCATCAATTGTTACGGCTACGGAAACTCCTTCCGGACCAATCGGTACAACATTTTCACTGTCTATTAATGCGAGATATAGACTTGGTCTGGAATCATCGATAAAATCTTTGTCATTTGACATTGCAATCCCGTGGATAGAAGATTCCAAAATCTGTATATCGAGATGCACGTCAACCGGTATAGAGCTTTTATTAGTAAATGTAACAAAATCACTTTTATTGCTATAATCTTCGACGGTCTGTCCATCTAGACGCTGAAAAAATACAGTGGAATTTGCTTCAAAAATCTTTCCGCCATGCGCGGCGGCATTTGTTTGATTAATTAAGCTTTCTGGATCTAGGATAAAGTCAAAAATTCCATCCGTATTTGTAGGCATAACAACTTGAAAGATATTTGTATTGACTGCTTTTTCCAACTCCATTCGTTCAGTTCCGGGCTCTTTGTGTTCACTAAGATTGCTGTCTTCCAAAAACTGATTATAGTCATTAGTATTAAGATTATTTAAATTCTCCTCTTTGCCGAGATTTTCTTGAAAATCATCAATGTCCATATTTTCAGAATCACTTTGAAGATTTTCAGATGTATTGTTCTCAGAATCTTTCTGAGAAATTTCTGCATCTGAAGTCTTAACTTCTTTTGGAGGTTTTTCAACTTCATAAACCTCAAATTTATCTTTCAGAGTATTCGAATCAATATATTCAGATGTTGTGTCCTTTACTTCTATTTCGTTATGAGTTTCTTCAGTTTTATCAGTGGTAGGGGCACTTATTGTTTCCTCTGATTCTTCCGCAGATATTTTCATAGGAGAACATAAAGCGACGGCTAATATTAAAGCCATATATTTTTTGTAATGTTTCATTGCTCATCACCTCGACAAAAACTGAAAACCTGGTTAATTTCTCCAATCCATCACAAACTCCTCAATCACATCCGCAACTCTTCCGCTCGCTTTCCCATCCTCCAGAACTCCACATTCCTTCAAGAACTCCCCAACAGCATCCTCATAGTCCTTCTGCTCAAATCCTGCAATCATTTCCTTTAGTTCCTCATTCGTCTCCGCCACCCCAAACGGCAGCTTTTTCATATCCCACATCAGTTCCCCGCGGTCCTCCACATACTCCTTCAGATCATCCGCATACAGGAACACCGGTATCCGCATATTCGCGGCATCAAACGCTGAACTGGAATAATCCGTCACAAAGACATCCGCCGCCGCCAGTACTTCGTTCATATCGTCCGCCTGACTGACATCCACCATATATTCCGACCGATTCTTAAGCGGAATCCCTTCCATCTGTGCCGCCAGTTGCGGATGGAGCCTCAGAAAGATATACCAGGTTCCTCCGAACTTCTCATGCAATGCGTTAGAAAGCATTTCAAAATCCAATGTAGGCTCTTCCGAAAATACCTGTCGTTTCCCTTTTTGCCCGCCTCCGCGGAATGTTGGAGCAAACATGACGATTTTCCCATCTGATGGGACCCCATACCGCTCACGTATCATTCTATAGAGTTCCTCGCGCTTTGTAGTGAAGATATCACACCGTGGAGAGCCGGTCTTTAAAATTTTACCATTATAGAGCAGCATCTTCGGATACCGCTGTGTACACCATTCAGAATTGGAAAGTATATAATCCGCAAGCTTGGAATCATACCTGCTGACCAGGTATGCGATCTTGGGGAACAGCTTTCCGCGGAACATGCCTACCGCCTTAAACTCCAGCGCGGCATGCCAGGTCTGGATATACAGCTGATTTTTTCTCTTAGCCGTGCCGTAGGCTTTTCGGCTGTTATCCACCCATATCTGGGCTGTGGCAAGATGGTATGCCCTGTTTAAGAAGGTGTTTTGAACCTTTCGGATTCCCTCCGGAAACTGGCGTCCCATATCATTGACCAGCCAGATGAGCTGATAGCTGTTATTTTCGCCCTGCCTTCGGAGAAGTTCCTCGGCAATATACCTCGGATTGCAGCAGAAGCCCCCATCTCCTTCAAATGTAGTAAAGACGATTTTTCCTTTTTTCACCGGAAAGACGCGAAGCATATGATAAAAATGATGGACCATATATGCTTTTCGCTTCCGCTTCCGAATATTTTTTTCTTCTTCCCGGTTACTCATACCTTCCCAAATTCCTTTTCTGCCAGATCAACCAATCCTTCTGCAATCTCATTTCCGGCTTTTTTATAATCCTCTTCAAAATCAATCTCAGCCCAAAATCGATGCTCTGTCGGCAGGACCTTCAATTGATATTTTTGAAGTTGGATCAGTTCCTGTATGGCTCCTTCGAAATAAGATCCGAACTGCTTTTCTTTCATCAGTTTTTTTACTGCAAGCTTCAGATCGGGCAGGATTGCTTTGCTGATTTTTGCAATACCGATAAATTCACCTTCGCCGATTTCACAGGGAATCTCTTTGCTGATCTCTGTAATGCATCCGTTTTGAGTCAGAACCTTCATGGCTTCCTCATCGCAGTCCTTAAAATCGACGGGCAGTACCATATCCCCGCTTTTTTTCAGCATATCCTGAAAGATATCCGGTGAGCACAGTGTATCGGCATGCAGATATACGGTATCCTCTGACAGATATTCCTGAGCCATGTAAAAAGAACCCAGAACATTTACCATTTCAAAAAAAGGATTATAGATACATCGGAGACCGTCAATCTCCCGGGCCATTTCCTCAAAACGTTCATTTTGATATCCGGTTACAATGAGTATGTCTTTGATCCCATGCGCATGCAGCAATGCGATATTATACTCAATCAGTTTGATTCCCTTGATCTCCAGAAAAGCCTTTGGGATCTCTTCTGTTAAAGCGCCGAGTCTGCTGCCTTTCCCGGCCGCCATAATAATTGCCTGCATATACAATGCCTTTCTTCATATCGTTTCTATTAAAATGTTTCGGATGATGTCTTTTTTTTCGGAAAGTCTGTCATTTGCCAGATTCCCTGTCACCTGATCTGCCAAATTGTCAATCATTGATTCACGGATTCCAAATTCCGAGAGTGAATATGGAATTTTCCACTCGGTCTTTAATTCCCTAAAAAGCTGTTCTGCCTGTGCCGCGTCATGGACAGGAGCGTATCCCAGCCATTGGAAGACCTGATTCAGTTTCCGGGGATTGACCTGGAACTCATGCCGGATCCATGAAGGATACAGGGCGATCAGTCCCGCCGCATGGCTTGATTCCGTGCAGGCGCCGATTGCATACTGCATCCGATGGGGCAGGCAGGTGCCTGTATTTGCCAGGTTAATTCCCATGATCATGCTTGCAAAACACATCTGCTCTCGTGCGGTATGATTTCCCGGATCGCGGATCAGCTTCGGAAGATGTTCTCCTACGATGCGGATCGCTTTTTCTGAAAGCATTTCCGAAAAGGCGTTGGCTTTTACTGCTATATAGCTTTCCACTGCATGAGCCAGAACGTCAAATCCGGTTTCCGCCGTAATGCGTTCCGGTACGGTCCAGGTGTATGCCGTATCTACCACAGCCATACGCGGAAGCAGCTTTTTTCCCCGGATCCCTGTCTTGATATGGTGGGCAGGGCTGGACAGGATGGCCCCTTTGCTGAGTTCACTGCCGGTTCCTGCTGTGGTGGGAATTGCAATGATGGGCAGGACATCTCCGTCAGGTTCTCTTCCGTCCAGTAAAAAGGTTTCAATATTTTCCTCAGAGGCGATCCCTACAGCCGCGGCTTTTGCGGCATCCATGGAGCTTCCGCCTCCAAATCCGACGACAACCTGTATATGCTCTTTTTTTCCAAGATAAATTGCTTCCTGCACTTCTTCCAGCTTGGGATTCTGCGTGATCTTATCATATACGACCACTTTTTCATTTCCTGGTAAATGTTCAATCATGGAAATCAGTTTCGGCAGGTATCCATATGTGATCAGGGACCTTCCGCTGGTAACGATCAGGACATTTCCCGCAAACTGTGCTTTTTCTTTCTGCAGAACTTCTTCGGTCATATTCGTACCAAAATAAATTTTGGTGGATAATTCGAATGTGAACTCTTTCATATAAATATAATCCTTTTATAGATTTTCAATCTGGACCGCCCTGTTATCCCGGATCTGCTCCAGCGCATGCATTCTCCGGACATACAGATCCTTTACGGTCTGATAAGTATCTTTATATAGCTGATACATGTGGAGATACTTTTCGTGGCTTTCCTGGTTTGGTTTTATGATCATCCGGATTCTTGCGAATCGGAGGGCTGCCTGTTTTATATCACCATAAATCCCCTGGCCGATCAAAGCCAGCATAGCAGCGCCGGAAGCGGTTGTTTCAAATTCCGACAGGACCATGATCTCCCGGTTCAGGATATCAGCCTTGATCTGGGAAATGAGATTTACACGGGTCAGGCCTCCGGACAGGCGGATGGACTGCACATCGACCCCAGCCTCCCGGGTTGCCTCTATGATGTCCAGGTCAATAAAGCCTGTGCTTTCAAAAACGGCGCGTGTCATATCTTTTCTTGTATGCATTCGTTCTAATCCGAAGAATACACCTCTGGCATTGTCATCCCAAAGAGGAGCACGTTCACCTAAAAGATATGGAAGAAATACAAGGCCTCTTGCTCCGATATCGGATTCCCCGGCTTCCTTTTCCATAATCTCATAGGGATATTCTTCTTTCTGGTAATAGCATTGCTTGACCCATTCGATCAGGCCGCCGCCCAGATTGTTGGAACCGCCCACAATGCTGGCATGTTCCTGATAAAAAGGAAGGCGGTAGATCCTGGTGCTGTCTTTGATATCTTTTTTGCGGCTCAGAGTGCGGAATACCGTTACTGTACCGGATACATCGCTGGCTTCCCCTTCCTCAGACACTCCGCTGCCTATGAAAGAGCAGATCGCGTCATAGGAGGTGACGATCACCTTTGCGTCCGCATTGATTCCCAGACGCTTGGCAAGGCTGCTTTTCAGCGATCCCGCCTTCGAACCGATATCCAGGACATCCGGAAGAGAGGAGAGCGGTATCCCCAATTTTTCCAACAGCATGACAGGATATTCTTTTTGCTCCGGGTCGTAATGGTATTTGACCGCATTCAAATAATCTGTGACATACCGTCCGCAGAGTTTGGAAATCAGGTAGTCATTCGGCGTTAAAAACCAGGCGGCTTTTTCGAAAAGCTCAGGTTTATTCCTCTTTATCCAAAGGATTTTCGGGAGCATCAGACTGACGGAAACATCAAGGCCAGTCTGCTTGTATACAGCTTGAAATTCCGGCATTGCCCGGATAAGCTCCGTTTCCTTTTCGGCTCGTTTATCAGAGATCATCAATGCACTGCCAAGCGGAACGCCCTCCCTGTCCGTGCAGACCAGGCAGGATGCGGACGCGGTGACTGTAATATAATCAATTCGGTCTCGCTTGAATTCATGAAAAGCTCTTTTCATCACCAGCTCCGCCTTTTTCCACCATTCCTCCGGAACCTGTTCCACACATTTATCATTAATTGCAGTATTGATTGCTACAGCGGCACTGCTTAATTTATGGCCCTTCGAATCAAAGATAATACAGCGTATACTTTTTAAACCCATATTGATTACCATTACGCTACACATATCTTCCTCCTGTTGTTCTCCAGGTATCTGCCCGGTATTCTCGCAGAGCCGGCGGTAAGGCCGTGAATTGTCATAGAGTCTGCTGTTTTACAGATATTTTTCCGGTTCATTGAGAAACACATCCGTAATCCCCAGTTTTTCCAGGAATGTGAGATCCAGCCTTGTTCCCGTTGGCCGTTCCGGATACAGATGCCCGGTCAGCCATGCGCGTACCGCATATCCTTGGAGCCTTTCTTTTGGAAGATCTATCCCTCTCCAAAACGGATGAAGGGCATCAGCGCCGCAGCCGCCCTTTAACTTGTACAGGCAGTCAGAAACCTTCGTATCCAGGATCCCGATTTCCGCTTCCGGATCCAATTGCCGGATCCGTTCCAATGACAAGGCACTGAAAGAAGAGTAGATTACACGGCTTTGTAAGCCGTATTGATGAACCATGTCAACGATTTTCTGCTCCATGCCTCTGTATGGAAAAATACTGTTTTTTAATTCGATATTCATCTTTAATCCCTGCTTCATCTTGTCTTGAAGCAGGTCGAATACTTCTTCCATTGCAGGAATCTGCTCCTGTTTTCCGCTGCCGGCATCAATCCGCAGCTTTTTCAGCTCGGACAGAGTATATTGCCTTAATTCACCGGAACCATCGGTCGTGCGGTCTACGGTCTCGTCATGGAAGACGGCCATATGCCCATCTCTGGTGAGCTGGATGTCCAGTTCGATTCCGGTAAGACCATCTATTTCCGCGGCTTTTTTAAAAGCAGTCAATGTATTTTCAGGATACATCTGACTGCATCCTCTATGAGCCCATATATTCATGATCAAATCGTCAGCCCTTTCGATGTTCCTTCAAAAATGCTTCCATAATCCCGGCCATGGCCGTGGATTCTCCGCGTGTCAGTTTAAAGTCATTTTTGTTGCTTCCGTTTATTGTGGAAAGGAAGTCGCTGATCTCATATCTCAGCCCTTCCCCCAGGAAGCGGTCTGAAAATTTTTCTACTTTACCGGGATCCTCATAGTGAACCTCAAAATAGGTGGTTTTCCACCAGGGAGCCTCAGCCACGATATATCCTTTGGTTCCGGCAATCAGCAGCCGTCCCTCCGATTTTACGCCCAGCCCGCAGGTGGCGGTGGCGATTCCATTCGGATATTGGAAGGAGGCTTTCGTAAAAAGGTCGATGCCGTTTCGATCATTGATACTGTGGAACTGAAGCTGTTCATAATCCTTACCGAATAATTTCAGGATCGGGAGTATGACATAGCTTCCAAGCTCTGTGAAGCTTCCGCCGTATTTGATATTCGTAAGCTCTCTGGATTCCAGATCCTCCAGCTTTGTAAAACAGGTTTCAATGTTACGTATATTTCCGATGATTCCGCTGCAGGCAATTCCCAGCAGATTGGCAAAGCCGGGGCAGTAGGCCGTCTTGATCCCTTCCATGAGGACTAAGTTTTTACTCTTTGCATAGGAAAATACTTCCTCAGCCTGTGCTGCTTCAAGTACCATCGGTTTTTCACAGAATACATGCTTTCCGTGCTCTAAGGAGGTTTTGATATATCCGTAATGTGTCTCATGAGGGGAAGCAATATAAACAGCATCCACTGCCGCATAAAATTCTTCAGGATCTTCATAGGCATTGATTTCCCACTTTTTTGCAAACCGGGCGGCGCTTTCAACATGCGGATTGTAAACCCCCTGTGTGCTGACCCCGCTGACCAGCTTGGCTTCCGGGATGAAGCGGTCCGCGATCCTGCCGGTACCGATAACTCCGATCCGCTGGATACGCTTATTCTGGGTACGCAGCATAGTACTGGAAATGTTCTTCGTCCGCTCCAGATATACGACTCTGCAATAGTCCTTCAGGTAGTCAAACTGTCCGGTCCAGTCGGAACCGACCGTAAAAATATCTACTTTATATTTCTGAATATCACGGAACTTCTGACCGGCAGCTTCTTCAATAATGATCTCATCAGCAAATCCAGTCTTTTTTACATTTTCAATCCGCGTCATCAGAGAATCAATGACATTTAATTTTCCCCTTGTACGGTCGTATTCTTCCGTGGTAACACCGACTATGAGGTAATCACCAAGTTGTTTTGCTCTTTTCAGAAGTCGATAGTGGCCCTCATGGAACAGATCATACGTACCATATGTAATGACTTTTGTCACATCGTTATCCTCCCCAATTCCCGCATGCGATGAACCGAGTGAACATTATCACATGTACACTTGGCGATTGCTGCGAGGAAGAAATACTTCGCAGCTTGCTGCGGATTTTCTGTCTATGTATGCCGACACACATATCGATGTGTTTTCTCTCCGCAGGTCCCGTCATGATTTGCTGCAATGCTTCCATAGGCCCGGATCTGCTTCTCCCGATCAAATGCATTGCCGGTGATAGCTCCGTCAAGGAAATCATTTAATGTGTTGAATGTATTTTCTTCGCAACAATACTGCATCCATTCGGAATTTTCCGCGAAGCCGGGCTCGTGTTCCTTTAGTTCGTTCAGGTCAAATTCAACAGGAATTTCTTTATATTCCTCTGTTTCCATATTAATAAAGAAGAGTTTCCTGTCAAAAACGGAGAACAGGAGGTATTCATTCTCTGCGTGAACCCCGGACGGGCGGAAGAAATACGCTTTTGCCCAGGAAGGGAAGTACCCGTTTTTCGGCTGCTCGGGAAGCTCAAAAGGCGGCTTCCATTCAGTCATTTCCCCGGTCACTTTATTCAGCCGGATGAACATATTTGCCCACTGAGGCGGGAAGTAAACATAGTTTCCGCAAAATGCAGGGGCACTGAACGGAACTTCCATACATTCATATCCATGCACAATGTGGGCGCATGCCAAGTTCTCCGGAAAATCGGAGTACTCATGAACCTCACCAGTGTCAGGCGTCCATTTTGTAATGACATTGCCGTGATAGGGCAGCAGCCACAGGTCCGTCCCGTTGGGTATGATCCCGGCGCAGCCGCAGGAATGACCGACACCAATGTCTAGAATCTGTTCTTCCAACGTTTCTGTATGAATCCGGCAGATCTGACCATCCACAGGAGAAGCCAGATACAGGTATTCTCCGAAAACCCAGAACCCGCCGACTTTTTTCTCTCCATTTACCATCCGAATAAATACGTCCAGGTGCTGGCCGAAGTATCGGACTTCATCAGTCTCTGTATCGTAACGGACAACCGCCGGATAATTATTCGGGATAAGGAACAAATATTTTCCGGATGCAATGGCTCCGGTAAATGCGCCGGCCTGTTCGATACATTGCTCCAGCACAATTCGTTTTTCAATACTGTCTCCGCTGATGACTACAATGTCGCGTGCATTTGCCGGGCAGACATAATGCTTTTCTCCAATCGTGATCACCTGTGAGTAATAATATCCATACGCATAATTGGACAGATCACAGAAATAGCGGTACTTGTAATCGCCGGTGGGAGAGTAGTACAGCTTGTTCCCATGGGCGAGCATCCATGCATTATCCCCGGTGACGGTGAATGCAGGAATGGCTTTTCCCTTCCAATCGTCCTCCGCTGGAATTGTGTTGATGTTGTTATCCAGGATAAACAACGGTTTCCCCACGATTCCGAATAAGGAAGTCACAGAGGTTGCCGAGTCACCGATGTAGGCATCGCAAAGCGCGATCGTATTTGCAATATCCGGTGTTTCATCATAGATGCCCAGATCATATTTCATAAAATAGTTTTTCAGCAGGTCGTATGCCGGCCGAAATTCCGCACGCATGGAATCCAGCGAGGATTCAAAAAGCGGGTGCGGTCTCCATAACAAGCAGGCGCCTGTACGGCCGCGAAAGCAGGAGAAGACGTATTCCATTTTTTTCAGGAAAGATTTCGTATCTCCCAGCAATCCGTTTAAGCTGGTATTGTAGAAATATACTTTTTTTCCGTTCAGCTTTTCCTTCCATTCTTCCGGAGGCTCCGGCGGATCGCTGCAGATCCGGATGATCCGATCGAATTTTGGGGAGCCGAAGGGAAGCAGCTTTTCCTTTGGCAGGGCCGGGTCAAAAAACTTCCGGTATTTTTCCGCCTGTATCACGATATAGTCTGCCTGGTAATACGCAGAGCAGGAAGCCTGCGCCTCACTCATCCCGCCGGATGTAGAGTAGTAAGGAATATATACTAACTTTTCGGCGCGTTTTTTTAACTCATAGGAGTAAAATCTGGGGTCAATACTGGTGACATAATTGTACTGGTCATAGGGATTGTGAATGTAAACAATATCCGGCCAGCGTTTTTGGATGTCATAGTTTTCATAGTGAGTGACCGGAACGTAGTCAGGCAGTTCGTCACCTTCATAGTGATATTTGTTGAATGTGCCGTCCGGATTCCGTTCATAGTAGGGGATTGGAACTACATAGGTGTCACAATTCTCGTCCGAATCCGCCGCCATCCATACGCTTTCCAGCGAATCCCACATGGCTGCTTTATATGGAAGAAATACGATTTCCAGCCGGTCCGGAATCCGTTCGCTGAGTAATGTTCTGACCTGCTTTATCTGACCAGTAAGCTCATGAAGTATTTCATGCCTTTTCCCCGGATCATCAAGTATCAGTGTCATCTGGTAGAGGCTTTCGCAATAATCCTCCAGCTTATGTACGGTTTCTGTACCTTCCCCATACAGCATTTCCAATTCACTGCCTATAGTAATCGCAGTTTCCTGACAATCTGACAGAAGCTGCCGGATTCCATCGCCGTCCAAACGTTTCGCTGTCAGGCTTACTTTTAATGTCCTGTTCGCTTTATCCAGTAGGTTCATCATTGTAAGCATCTGCTTCCTCAATGCACGGCTCATAGCACCAGCCTCCTTGTTTTCATGATATCTATCAATCCACAAATATAATCTGCTCCATTCTCCATGGGCTTCCTCAGCCGCACAAACTATATTTGTCTTATTTTCTAACTATCCCGTCTCCTGAAGGATCTTCTGACGCATTCTGAGCAACTCCAGATCTTCCGGAAGAAGCGGCGACAGCTGCAGGATAACCGGCAGAGCCTGCACATACTGATGATTGTCTATCATTGTTCTTAGAGCTCCTTTCATCTGCTGCGCCAACACCTGAAATTCTTCTCCTGTTTGAACCGGATTTTCTGCCTTTACTGTCATCTGACGGATTACTTCCCGGATAGCGCTTGTCATCGCAGGATAGAAATGAAACGCCTGGCGGAACAAGCGTACAGCCTCCGGAAATTTTCTTTGCTCTATCTTTTCCAATGCCTCCGATGTCAGCAGCGCAAAACGGCAGTCCTTGGGCAGAAGATTGCGTTTTTCTTCGGCAAACACTTCTTCTCGGTACTGTATTTTGTAAAACCTTATCACACATCCGCTGTATTCGTTCAAAGTACGAATCATCGCCTCTCCCGTAAGGTATCCGCGGATCAGTTCTTTTTCATATAGGAGCTTTTTCAGCCAAAGGCCATATGCCGGGACATTTCGGGTCAGTTCTTCCGTAAGCTCCTTCAGATGCCCTGAATCCTCACAGGAATCCAACCCTTTGAGATTTTCGGCGCATTGCTTCCAGGTATCCAGATCCATTACACAGACTATTTCGGCAAGATTTACTCTCTGCAGGACAGCCTCTTGGATTGCCTGATTCTTCAGGTAAACAGACTCCGTTTTCTTCACGCATTCGACAAACAACTTTTCGCGTTCTTCTTTCCGAATACTACTATCCGATTCGATAGCCTTTTGAAGCAGACGGTACGGGGATTGCTCCGGAACATGCTCCAGCAATTCCCGAAACATTTCCGGCCATAATCCTTTCCAGTTGTCAAAGACCGAATAGTATCGCTCCATCCAGGTTTCATCATCCCAGGGGAGTAACTTGAGGAAACGCACCGCCTGGGCCATATTCTCAAGTTTTAGTGCTGATTCTACGCAATTGATCCGAATCTGATATAATCGGTCCGGCTGCTTGATTTTTTCCTCAGTTATGTCAGCATACGTCTGCTGTGTCCACAGCTCCGGGTTCTGATCCATATAAGCCAGGGTTTCCTCTAACTTTGCGCCAAAACGCAGAGTTTCCTCTAACGCCTTGCGTCTGGTATAGATTGCAAGTAAAGTCTCATAGATGTCCAGTCGGATCAGTTCCCGCAGCTGCCCCTGTTTCAAAAAAAGAAGCGCTTCTTCTTCGGCTTTATCAAATTCTTCTTTTCTGCACAGGATGGACAGCAGGTTCACCTGAAGCCAGCCCCGGTAAAAATCATCCTCGTATCCCTGACAGAGCCTGAGACCCTCCCGGCAATATTGCTCTGCCTGTTTCCAATCTTTCTCGATCGCATATTCCTGTACAATCTGCAGATAATTTTTCACATAGTTAGGACGTTCTTTGATATTTTGCAGCAGGAGGGGAAGATTTCGGGACGTCTTGTCCGTGTTTCCGCTTCCGCTCTCAGAGATATAGCCATAGTGGTTTACGTATGCCTCAAAATATTTACATGGTGTGATTCGGGGAACCAGCTCTTCGTGTACCGTATTCTGAAAAACTATTCCCGGTACGATCCGCGCCATACGAAACGCATGATAATCGGAAAAGCAGATTCCGTCCCAGTCCTGATAGTTTTTCTGTATATAACACGCAGAACCATAGTTCTGATATTCCCCTGACAAAAAGAAATCCCGAATCTCTGTTACATCCTCAAACCATTCGTCATCATCTATGTAAAGGAACCATTCGCCTTTTGCAGCCCATAGTCCAACATTCCGGGCTGCCGAAAAATTATCGCACCACGTAAATGGGAGAATTTTGTCTGTATAACGGCTGGCAATCTCCCTCACCTTTTCATCTGTCCCGGTAAATACAATGATTAATTCGCTGGGAACCTGCATTAACAGGGGGCGCAAGGAATCCAGGCATCGTTCCAAAGACGCAGCCCGGTTTGACGCGAGCAATGAGATGCTGAGCTGTATCTTCATGATTCCTTTCCTCCTTTTTGTCTAATAAGGTGATTTTTATCTTGCACCTCCATGCCTGACAATTCGAAATATGGGCGTTTTCTTTCATACACGGATTCCTTCTATGAGAATACCGTATGCAAAAGAAAGCGCCCATCCAGTGGACCGGCGCTTTCTGAAATTGTAGCGTTAGTAATTACTGTAATAACTGAAGAACTCCCTGCGGTACCTGATTTGCCTGCGCAAGCATTGCCTGGGAAGCCTGAACCAGGATGTTGTTCTTCGTGTAAGCCATCATTTCCTTCGCCATATCTACGTCACGGATACGAGACTCAGCTGCTGTCAGGTTCTCATTCTGAACACCCAGGTTGTTGATGGTATGTTCCAGACGATTCTGCAGTGCACCGAATGTAGAACGCATGGAAGAAATATGGTCAATTGCAGCGTTGATTGCACTAATTGCAGAACGTGCTTTACCAGAAGTTGTAATGCTCATCTTGGAAGCCTGAATTGTAAGTGCCTGAGCAGACAATCCGCTGAATGTAACCTTAAGCTGATTATAGGCAGCACCTGACTCACCAACATGAAGCGTAATAGACTTTCCAGCCTTAAACAGGGAAATTCCATTGAATTTGCTGGCCTGACCAATTCTGTCAATCTCAGAACGCAGCTGGTTGATCTCTTTCTGCATCTCAGAGCGGTTTGTAGTGGAATAGGTTCCGTTCGCAGACTGTGTAGCCAGCTCTACCATACGATTCAGCATGGAGTGAACTTCTGTCAGCGCGCCTTCTGCTGTCTGTACAAGGGAAACACCGTCTTCTGCATTCTTCTTCGCCATATCAAGACCTGTGATCTGAGCACGCATCTTTTCAGAAATAGCCAATCCAGCAGCGTCATCGCCTGCACGGTTGATTCTGTAACCGGATGACAGTTTCTCCAGGTTCTTGCCTACGGAAGAGTTGTTGTTGTATAAATTTCTGTGAGCATTTAATGCTGTAATATTATGTTGAATTCTCATGGTTATTCCTCCTTGAATATTTTTGCACGGAAATTCCTTTTTCCTGCATAATTATACATTTTTGTTTTTGGTTAGAAGCGTCCGGGGAGCGAAACAAGCGTTCGTTTCGAACATGCCGGCGAACTGTCCAGAAAAGTACACCTTACTGGACGGACTGCCTTGTATTCTTCTTTTTCACGTTGTCTTTTCAAAAAAATAATGATAGAATTATCGTATAGAAAATCTGCCCTGCAATATGATAGTGAAAGGAAGCATAGGATATGGCATTAGCACAATTAAAACCTTACACAGAGGAAGATTATTACTGTTTACCGGAGGATGTCCGGGCTGAACTGATTGACGGACAGATTTATTACATGTCAGCTCCAAGCCGGATACATCAGGAAATATTAAATGCAGTCAACAATACAATTTATAATTATATTCATTCCAGAAGAGGAGACTGTAAAATTTATCCGGCCCCATTTGCCGTCAAACCTTTTAAAGATGATGATAAGACAATAGTAGAGCCAGATATCAGTATAATCTGCGATCCAAACAAGCTGACAGAACGGGGCTGTACCGGAGCTCCAGACTGGATTATTGAGATTGTATCTCCCAGCACATCCAGCCAGGATTATGTACGTAAGCTGAATCTTTATATGAATGCCGGGGTACGAGATTATTGGATTATTGATCCCCGCAGTAAAAAGATCCTGGTATACCATTTGGAAAAAACGGATTTTGAAGTGAAAACTTACACACTCCAAGACCGGGTAAAGGCGAACATTTATGATGATCTATGGATCGATTTTAAAGAATTAGGGATTTAAGGGAAAGGATGTGTCAATATGGGTAAATTTTTAAACAGCAAAAAAGCTGCCATGCTTTTTAAAGATGATGCCGAGTCCACATATTTTGTGGATAAAACAGCACTTCTTGATGAGCTGCTCCCCATCATTGACCCATATGTGCAGTCGGGCAATGCGGCTGCCATCGAAGAAAAACACCTGGGCAGGAGCAGCAAATATATCTGCATTACCCGTCCGCGTCGGTTTGGCAAGTCTATGGCAGCAAATATGATTGCGGCGTATTTTGGGAAAGGCATGGGTACCCGTCCGGTTTTTGATCATCTGGCTGTCAGCTCCCGGGACTGGTATCAGACGCACATCAACCAGCACAATGTGATTCATATCGCATTTAATTCACTTCCGGCAGACTGTACCACTTACCGGCAGTATATCCGGCGGATACACAAACGTCTCCTGCACGATCTGATGCAGGCATATCCGGATGTAGGAATTGAGGAAGACGATGCATTATGGGACGCATTGAATGACATCCTGGAATATGAGACAGAAGAAGTAAAATTTATTTTTGTCTTAGACGAATGGGATTTCATTTTCCACAGGGATTTCGTGACGGACAAGGATCGGACCGATTACATTGATTTCCTGAGCAATCTGTTGAAAGACCAGCCCTATGTAGAATTGGCGTACATGACCGGAGTTCTTCCGATTGCAAAATATTCCAGCGGCTCGGAGCTGAATATGTTTCTGGAGTACGACATGGCGACCAAAAAGAAATTCAGCGAATACTTTGGTTTTCTCGACAAGGAAGTAGACACGCTGTTTAAGATATACATGATGAAAACCGCGGAGCCTGAAATTACCAGGGAAGACCTGAGTATCTGGTACGATGGTTACTGCACGGCAACCGGAAAAAGACTGTACAATCCCCGGTCAGTCGTATGCGCGCTGACAGATAATGAGCTTTCCAACTATTGGACAAGCTCCGGCCCCTATGATGAGATATTTTATTATATCCGAAATAATATTAAAGATATCCGCAAGGATCTGGCATTCATGGCTGCCGGAGAACGCATCGGCATCATGCTGCAGGGATATGCTGCTCTGGAAACAGAGTTGGAGACAAAAAATCAGATTTATTCCGCAATGGTCGTATATGGTCTTCTCACCTATCAGGACGGGGCGGTTTTTATCCCCAATAAGGAGCTGATGGATAAATATAATGAACTGCTGATCACAAATGACAGTCTGGGATATATCCATCGTCTGGCAGAGGTTTCTGAAAAAATGCTTGCCGCCACTTTGTCTGGTGATACGAAAGCTATGATCGATATTTTAAAATTTGCCCATGATACAGAATCTCCGATTCTTTCTTACAGCAATGAGACCGAACTGTCTGCAGTCGTCAACCTGGTCTACCTTGCGGCAAGGGACCGATATCGCGTAGAACGCGAGGACAAGGCCGGGGAAGGATTCGTAGATTTTATATTCTATCCGGAGCGCAGGGACGACACAGGCATCATCTTAGAACTAAAGGTGGACAGCACACCAGATGAAGCCATCTGTCAGATCAAGAAAAAGGGGTATTTGCTTCGTTTTCAGGGAAAGCTTGCAGAAAAAGAAAAGTATCGCGGAAGGATCCTTGCGGTGGGGATTGCCTATGACAGGAAGACCAAGGTACATGGGTGTAAGATTGAGGTGCTGCGGGAAAGAACGCAGGAAAAGATCGTAAACTAAGATCGCAAAACGTAGCAGAATGGAAAAGCAGCTTGAATCCATGGGCACTTATGTCAATCCGGGAAATGTGATGAAAATGCAATCGCAGATGGGATGGCTGCCATCGAAATTGTGAGAGAATAGAAAGGAAGCGGAAGAATCATGGGAATTTTTTTTAACAGCAAAGGCCCTTACGCTGATTACTGTGAAACGGTATCTGACCCGTATTTTGTTGATAAATCCATGCTGATCCAGGAGCTGATTCCTGCCCTTGGAAAAAAGAACCGTTTTTTCTGTATTACAAGGCCGCGCAGGTTTGGAAAAAGTGTTATGGCAAACATGGTTGCAGCCTTTTTTGGAAAATCCGTGGATTCCAGCAGCCTTTTTGCCCAGCTCGAGATTGCCGGACATGAAAAATACAGGGAGCATCTGAATCAGCATAATGTGATCTACATTGATTTCAGCCGGATGCCCGAAAACTGTGATTCCTATCAGTCTTATATCAACCGCATCCAAAATGGGCTGAAAGAAGATCTGATCCAGGAATACCCGGATATAACGCTCGACCCTGCCAAAGCTGTGTGGGATAACCTGCAGCAGTTATTCGAAAAAAAAGGTGAAAAATTTATATTTGTGATGGATGAGTGGGATGCCATTTTTCATAAATCCTTTGTTCGGAATGAAGAGAAAGAAAAATTTCTTGAATTTCTGAGGAATCTCCTAAAAGGCCAGGTTTATGCTGAATTGGCCTATATGACCGGAGTCCTCCCGATCGCAAAATATTCCAGTGGTTCAGAGCTGAATATGTTTTTGGAGTATGATATGGCAACCAGAAAAAAATTCAGTGAGTATTTTGGTTTTCTGGACACGGAAGTGGATGTTTTATTTAAAATATATGAGCAGAAAACTGAGAAACCAGAAATAACACGGGAGGAGTTGTGCAACTGGTACGACGGCTACTGCACGGCGACCGGAAAAAGGCTGTACAATCCCCGGTCCGTCGTATGCGCGCTGACAGACAATGAACTCTCCAATTATTGGACAAGCTCCGGCCCCTATGATGAGATTTTTTATTATATCCGAAATAATATCAAAGATATCCGCAAGGATCTGGCATTCATGGCTGCCGGAGAACGCATCGGCATCATGCTGCAGGGATATGCGGCTCTGGAAACAGAGTTGGAGACAAAAAATCAGATTTATTCCGCAATGGTGGTATATGGCCTTCTCACCTATCAGGACGGGGCGGTTTTTATCCCGAATAAGGAGCTGATGGATAAATATAATGAACTGCTGATCACAAATGACAGTCTGGGATATATCCATCGTCTGGCAAAAGTTTCTGAAAAAATGCTTGCTGCCACGTTGTCCGGTGATACGGAAGCGATGGTCGATATTTTAAAATTTGCTCATGATACGGAATCCCCGATCCTTACTTACAGCAATGAGACCGAACTGTCCGCAGTGGTCAATCTTGTCTACCTTGCGGCAAGGGACCGGTATCGCGTAGAACGCGAGGACAAGGCCGGGGAAGGCTTTGTAGATTTTATATTTTATCCGGAGCGCAGGGATGACGCAGGCATCATCTTGGAACTCAAGGTGGACAGCACACCAGATGAAGCCATCCGTCAGATCAGGAACAAGGGGTATTTGCTTCGTTTTCAGGGGAAGCTTGCAGAAAAAGAAAAGTATCGCGGAAGGATACTTGCGGTGGGAATCAGCTATGATAAAAAGACGAAGATTCATAGCTGTAAGATTGAGGTCCTGAGAGCGGCAGTATAAAAATGATACGCGGCAGCCGCCGTAAAATGGTACGACGGATACCGGCTGGATGCCTGAAACCGCAGCTTTATTGGCCGGATGCCTTGCAGCAGAGTGCAAGGCACCGTGAACAGTAACCGGTGACCGCCTGCAATTGCGATGAAAATGCGGTCGCAGATGGAATTGCCGCCATCCACAACGAAACGGCCTCCATGCTGAAATATAATGATGAAAATTCGATTACCTGCGTCATCCTGATGGCCTATTACAGCGCGAAAGCCCACTACATGAATCCCATCATGGAACTGCCGTCCGGAAAAGGCTTTGCAGACGTGGTCTATCTGCCGAAGCGGGAAAGGAGTGTACCGGCGCTGGTGGTGGAACTGAAATGGGATCAGTCCGCGGAAGGGGCAATTGCGCAGATCAAGAAAAAAGGGTATGCGGACTGGGTGAAAGGGTATACCGGAGATATCTTACTGGTCGGTGTGAATTACTCGAAAGAAACGAAAGAGCATCAGTGCAGGATTGAAATTCTGCACTGAATCCCCACAGTTGCAAACAACACAGATGTCTTTTGGATTGCGGAGCAGGTCCTGCTGAGCACAGAAACCTGCTCTTTTTCAATGTCTTTCATATCTTTTATTTGGCAGCTATATCTAAAAGGATGTCGCACTCGTCAATCAGGGCGATGTCCGGAATCCTATAATGTATAAAAAGAAATTGGGTAAAAGTTTCAAACTGCGTCACTTTGCTTTTACAATCGTTTGATCATAACCGGCTTCCTGTGTATAGTTTTGAGTGATCTGCGTTGGACTCAGTATATTCAATGTAAAAACAGTAGTTACTTTTACATCATCTGTCTCATCAAATATTTGTGCAGGGTCAACCGCTCCCGCAAACTTAAATCCACTTACACATCCCGGATTCATGGCTTCGCTTGTATTTGCTTCTAGCAGAAAAAGTACCTTTGCCGCGGTATCTTCTGTGGAACCGATAACTCTTCCTTTTATATTTGTACTGTTATCCATTGGTTTCAGAGGGGTGATAGTAAGGAGCTCTCCTTCTCCGGATAAGTTTGCAGGCGCCGTAGGGAGCAGCTGAACCATCCAGATTGCTTTTTTTCCATGGGCAGATGCCTTCAAGTCTTTTGTCTTTTCGTCGTAAACAGCGTCAGATAAAACATCGATCTTGTCTCCGCCGGTAAGTGTAGTTGCCGCTTCGACCAGAACAGGGACATTGCTGTTGTTTGTGATCAGATATTCTCCGCTGATGATCTGGGGATCTGCGGTTCCATCGCCATCTGTATCCAAGCTCAAAGGATTGATCGCAAAATTCAGATCTCCCGGCAATTCCACATCAATTACGGAATGATCAAGATATACTGGACTTTCTATTATTGTGTTTGTTTCATTTGCATTCCACGAATCTTTCCCTGCTGTAAAAACTGTCGTTGAAAATATGGTTGTCGCTGCCAGAACAGCGGCACAGGTTATTATTATTTTTTTTACCATAGTCAGATTTCCCCTCTGATATTTTCATACTATCATGTTTCAAGCTCCCCTATTAAATTATTTTCCAGATATTTGCGTGCCATCGCACGAATTCGCTCATTTATTCAAGTAATCTTTTCCTTCGATTAACTCACAAAACCGTTCCAGATCAGCCATCGTAGTAATCTTAAAATTTCCTTCATCTCCCGGAAGCATTACCACATCCATCCCCGCTATAACAGCCGGCTCCGTAGAGCCGTTGATCTTCCTGATCCTGTCTGGAAAAAGCCGTTGATTAGCGTCATAATATTTGCCCAGACGGAACACTTCCGGAGCCTGTCCGGCATAGATCGTACTTCGGTCCAACAGTTCCCCGACCGTCCGCCCATCCTGACTGCAATAAACCGTATCCTTCATGGGAAGCACCGGCATTGCGCCGTCATGTTCCAATGCGGCATCAAGACAGCGTGCAATCAACTCATCAGAAAGCATCGGCCTTGCTGCGTCGTGGATCAGTACATAATCCGAATCCGCTGCATACTTTCTGATATCCTCCAGACCATTGCAGATAGAAAGCTGTCTGGTAGCTCCGGGAAATGAAAAGCCCCTGAGCTTTTGTTTCCACAAACCGTGGGGCAGAGCATGCTGCCATCTGGCAATGAAGTCCTGCCAGGATGAGTCGGCTACAAACTGGATTCCATCAATCCTGTCATTTCGAAATAATGTTTCCATACAGTAGAAAAATACAGGCCGCCCGTCAACTTCAATGTATTGCTTTGGTATATCTGTCCCGATTCTTGTTCCGATGCCGCCGGACAAAAACAGTGCAATATTCATATTCCTATCCTCTTATTTCCAAAAACTGTGCCTTCCCATGTAATTTTACTTTTACTGAATCCGCCGGGAAAAAGATACAGTCCCCTTTAAAAAAGAGAATGCAATTTCCTTCCGCAATCCATATGGTACCGCAACCGCTGATGCACAAAAGGACATGGAAGGATAAGCTGTCTGTCTGATACTCAGCAAGCTGCCGATGGCGTTCCGTATTTATCATCATTCGATGTACTTCAAAATATTTACAACGGCATAAAAGTTCTGAGGCATATCCCTGATGATATCTTAACAGGCGCATCGGCTGAGCAGGTTTTGCACTGCCTTTCAGATTAGCGGCCTGTAAAGCGCGTTCTACATGAAGTTCCCGTGCCTGTCCGTTCTTGCCTAAACGGTTATAGTCATATAAACGATATGTCAGATTCGAATTTTCCTGAATCTCTGCGATCAATGCTCCTGCGCCGATTGCATGGATCGTTCCCGCTTCAATGTAGTAAACATCATCCTTTCTGATCCGGATCTTCTGCAAATATTTTTCTATATTTCCCTGCAGAATGCTATTTCTTAATGTCTCTTTATCAACATCACGATTGAGTCCATAGATTAACTTTGTATCTCTTTCCGCGTCCAAAACATACCACATCTCCGTCTTTCCAGACTGTCCGTTTTCGTATCGTTCTGCATATGCATCATTGGGATGGACCTGGATTGATAAATTTTTTCTTGCGTCAATAAGCTTGACCAGAATCGGAAGTTCTCCAGGCTTATCTGAACGTCTTTCATGGCGCCTTCCAAGATATTCAGGGTGTCTCCTCAATACATCTGTAAGCAGACTTCCGCAGAATTTTCCGCTTGCAACCATGCTGATCCCGTCCGGATGCGTAGAGCATTCCCAGGTTTCCGCAAGGGGCTGGAGGTCAATATTCTTTGAATATTCGTCATTCAGCCGGCTTCCACCCCATAGATAATCCTTGCCGACAGGCTGTAAAAGAAATGGTGCGGGCTTATCAAAATCAGAATTCAAGAGGATATTTCTTTTTGTCATGTACACTGATCTCCCTGCCAAGCTGTACCTCCACCAACTGCAATTCTGTATCTGCGATTACTGCATGTCGGCATCCGGCATCCATAGTGATGACATCGCCTGGCCGGATCGTTTGCTCCATGCCATCCACAATTGTCCGACCTTCTCCTGACAGGACAACCCACACCTCATTCCTGTGTCTGTGACTGTGATAATTCATCCGATGTCCGGAATTCAATAGAACTTTGATCGTCAGGCTGTGTTCTCCAACATCGAGAACACGATACTCCCCCCAGGATTTTTCTGCGAACATGATCTGCTGGTCGATCTGGTCCACAAAAGGCTTGATATAACTGGACTGTTCTTTATCAGAGACAAGAATTCCCTGGGGACTTGCTGAGATCACAACATCATGCAGTCCCATTACCAGGACAGGAATATCCAGTTCATTGACAACATGAATATTTTCACATCGTTCATTCGTCAGAACCTCTCCTACATAATGCCCGTCCATGGCTTCCGTCAGGGTGTTCCAGGTCCCAAGATCTTTCCACTGCCCGGAAAATCGCATGACTTCAATCTGTGTTTCTTTTTCTACAACCGCATAATCAAAGCTGATCTTTTCCAGCGTTTCATACTTATCAAACAAATCGTGATAATCGGTAAAATCAATCAAGCTATGAGCTTGTTCCATAATATATTTCAGCTTACAGGCAAACACGCCGCCATTCCATAGAGCACCCTGACGAATATACTCCCTGGCCGTTTTCACATCTGGTTTCTCTTTAAATGTTGATACCTTACTGAACTCATTTGTACTTTCAGGTAAAATATAACCATATTTTTCACTCGGATAAGTCGGCTCAATCCCCATAAGAACAAGTTTCGTGTCTCCCTTATCGGCCTGTTCCGCTATTTTTTTCAGAGCTTCAAAGTATGCATCCTCCACATAAGGATCAACCGGACATATTACAACCGTATCTTCTCCGCTCAATTTTACGATATCCAGCAGATAAGCGGCTGCCAACGCAATCGCCGGAAATGTATCCCTGCGGTAAGGCTCAATGGAAATACGGACCTCTTCCCCCAATTGATGGCACAGCGCAGACACCTGCGTTTTGGAAGTGGCAACTGTAATCCTTGCTTTTGGATCAGCTTTTCGGATCTGACGAAAAACACGCTGAACCATGGATTCATACTCACCCATATCGTTCTCGAACAGCCGGATGAACTGTTTTGATCGGATATCATTAGACAATGGCCAGAGACGTTTGCCCGATCCGCCGGATAATAAAACGATATTCATAGATATTCTCCCTGTCTTTAGAAAGACATTTTATATGGCATGCTTTAAAAAATCTGCATAAGCCAGCCGTATCCCGTCCTCCAGTTCTGTTTTATAGGTCCAGCCAAGCCTGGCGGCTTTCGAAACATCCAGCAATTTTCTGGGTGTACCATTTGGACGGGAAGTGTCCCACTGAATTTCGCCGGAATAACCAATCACTCTTGCAATCAGCTTCGTTAATTCCTTAATTGTGATCTCTTTTCCGGTACCTGCGTTTACAGTCTCATTTCCGCTGTAGTTGTTCATTAAAAGCACACATAACTCCGCCAGGTCCTCCACATACAGAAATTCTCTCAGAGGAGAACCATCTCCCCAGCATGTGACACAGGGTTCCGCCGCAATCTTCGCTTCATGAAATCTTCGGATCAAAGCCGGCATCACATGGCTGTTGATTGGATGATAGTTATCATTCGGACCATATAAATTGGTCGGCATGACACTGATATAATCCGTACCGTACTGGCGGTTCAGATATTCGCAGTATTTAAGGCCGGAAATCTTAGCCAACGCATAAGCTTCATTGGTTTTTTCCAATTCTCCGGTCAGCAGACAGCTTTCCTTCATTGGCTGGCTGGCCATACGCGGATAAATACAGGAGGAACCGAGAAATTCCAGCTTTTTGCATCCATATTTCCATGCGCAATGAATCACATTCATCTCTAAAAGCATATTGTTATACATAAAGTCTGCCAATGCATTTTGGTTTGCTGCAATGCCGCCGACTTTGGCTGCGGCAAGAAAAACATATTCTGGCCGCTCTGAGGAAAAAAAGTGTTCCACAGCCGCCTGACGGCATAGATCCAGTTCATCATGTGTGCGCACGACCAGATTTGTATAGCCTTGCCGCTGCAATTCACGGACAATTGCTGACCCCACCATTCCGCAGTGGCCTGCGATATAAATTTTAGAATTTTTTTCCATGGCTTCCCACCGTTTACCGGACAATTCCTTTCTCCAGATATTCTACAAGATTGGTATGAGCGTATTTTTTTGTCTGTTCAGAAGCGATCTTCTTTACATCATGCTCGACCATAAGATGGACCAGCTCTTCAAAGGAAGTTTTCAATGGATTCCATCCCAACCGCGTCCTGGCTTTATCTGGATTTCCCCACAGATTCACAACATCTGTCGGACGATAGAACTCCGGTGAAATTTCGATCAACACTCTGCCGGTATTCTTATCCACCCCTTTTTCCTGGATCCCCTCGCCGTGCCATTCCAGTTCAATCCCAACATAGCGAAACGCCAGTTCGGCAAATTCACGGACTGAATGCTGCACACCGGTAGCAATGACATAATCCTCCGGCTGTTCCTGCTGCAGGATCAGCCACATACATTCCACATAATCTTTCGCGTATCCCCAGTCACGCAGGCTGGATAAATTGCCGAGATACAGCTTGTCCTGTATCCCATGGGCAATCCGGGCGGCCGCCAGAGTGATCTTCCGGGTCACAAACGTTTCGCCGCGGCGTTCCGATTCATGGTTAAACAGGATCCCGCTGCAGCAGAACATCTGATACGCTTCCCGATATTCCTTCACGATCCAGTAGCCATATTGTTTTGCTACCGCATAAGGGCTGTAAGGATGGAAGGGGGTTGTTTCACTCTGCGGGGCCTCCTCAACCTTGCCATACAATTCCGATGTAGAAGCCTGATAAATCCGGCAGGTATCGGTCAGGCCGCATAACCTGACTGCTTCTAATACGCGCAGTACACCGGTTGCCACAACATCTGCCGTGTATTCCGGAACATCAAAGCTTACCTGGACATGACTTTGTGCTGCCAGATTATAGATCTCATCCGGACGGACGCTCCCGATCACAGACATCAGACTCATGGAATCACTCAAGTCGCCATAGTGCAGATGAAAATCAGGATTCCCTTCTAAATGCGCGATCCGCTCCCGATAATCCACAGAAGAACGGCGGACCATACCGTGTACTTCATACCCTTTTTCCAGTAAATACTCAGCAAGGTAAGAGCCGTCCTGGCCGGTGACACCTGTGATAAATGCTTTTTTATTCATACTGTATTGAACTCCTGCTTTCTGTTTAAAATGGACAAAACATAACGTTAAAAATATACCTTGCGAAACGGGCCAATGGCCATAATAGGATACTCCTGGGGGAATTTTAAAATCGCAGTTCCCGGATATCCTGGATTGTTTCGCCATAAGGCTTTCCCCTGCCGAATAGAAGTGTCGTTCCAAGCACAAATCCTTTTACGCCCTTAGGTGCAAATTCCAGAATCTTGTCTGCGCTGCAGGCGCCGTCCCAATATATTTCGAAATCCATATCCTCCTTCAAAGCCAGTAACTTCGTGATTTTTTTCCCAACATAAGGAAGATACATCTGTCCCGCATTACCGGGATTGACGGACATCACCAATACCTTTTTTACGATGCGCAGCATTTCCATGACGGTTTCTACCGAAGTCCCCGGGTTAATCGCGATTCCGGGTACTAATCCGGCATTGATAATGCTCTGCAGCGTTGTCGAAGGATGGTACTCCGCTTCCGGATGTATGTATACGGTATCTCCTTCACGAAGGTGCTTTAAAAATAATTGGATACGATTACAGGGATGCTCGATCATCAAGTGCACATCCAGAGGCTTCTCTGTTGCGCCGGCTATATAACGCATATCATTCAGCGACATGGCAAAATTAGGAACATAACGCCCGTCCATAATATCAATATGGAACGAATCAATCCCTCCTTCTCCCAGGTCATTTACTTCTTTTTCCAGATTTCCATAGTTGGCACACATCATGGATGCCATTAATTCAAACTGCATGTTTATTCCCCTGTCTTTTTATGTACTATTTTTCATATGGTCACGGCAAAAAGTTTTTATCAGAATATACCACCTTATATCTGCTGCGATTTTTTTCAAAAAAGAAAGTAATCAAACGCTCCGAAAGAAATCCGGGGTAGCGGTTCTGATAATTGTCATCTTTTTGCCCGCCATGTTCTGCTACCGCAAATAAAATTGGAAACAGCCAGCAGCATAATTCATTCAGTACGTCTCTGCGCATAATGAACATGTTACATGGTGAATACAGATTGCTTTTAAAAAAGTTTTTTGCGTCTTCATATTCCTGCTCATTACGTTCTTTTAGATAGTGCATCATATAATCCCAATCCGAAGGATCATGACGTTTTTTATAATTTTCCTCCAGACTGGGGGCAACATACAGTGGAACAGGAAGTATCACATCCACGCCATGTATCTGCATCCGAATGTTCCAGTCTTCCGGCAGGATAAAATGCCGCCGATAATGTACAAGACCGATGATATCCTCTCTGGCGTGCTTCCAGATCCAATAAAGTGCGGTTAATTCACAAAACTGCCGGTTTCTGTCGGAGATATTTTCACCTTCATGGTCAGTCAAAATTTTGTCCGATATACGCGTTTCCGTGAGCGCTGCCCCTGCCTGTATTTCTTTCTCATAAGACGCAAGCTGATAGCCTTGCTGTAGAGGACTGTCAAATACGGATCTTGTTACATAAATAACTGCTGAGTTGGCTGTATCTGGTTTGTATAGCTTGTCTATTTTGGTAAATTCCCGCCCTACACTGGAAAAATATTTTCTCAGATAGGCATTGCGCATCTGCAGATCAAGTTCCATTGTTACGGGATATATCTTTTCAAAGCCGAACTGCTTCAAGTGCCGCATGATCTGTGGATGATAAATTCCCCTTGTTCCAATGTAAACTGGGAGGGCTGTATTCAAAGGTGCATTGGCTCTTAATTGAACAACTGCCGTACCCTCAATTTTTTCCGAATTTGTTTCATCATTATCATACAGATAGGCTGCTACAACAGTCTGTGGATATAAATATTGAATATATGCCGCAAATGTCCTGGCTCTGGAATGTGCGCCGAAAATATATATTTTTTTACACGTTCCAAGGCTTTCCTGGATGTATGTATCCAAATCGTCTTTTGCAGCTTCCTCTATTTTTACACATAAAGATTCCATAGGAGCACCATCCTTAAAAATTTCATATTCAGAAAGCAAAATAAGCTTTCTGTTTTTGATTTCAAATGGCTACTACATTTTTTACCTTCATTCCCTCATCATAAAGAGGTTCTGCCATAAGCAGAATAGCTGTTCTATATCAATCCATTTGATTTGTTCCAATCGTATTCCTTTTATCACCAGTTCTTCCCTGATTTGCCAATATACAGATTCACTCAACACTGCAATAAGGATTTTATCCGATGCTTCAATATCCACATCCTTCAATGTACATACATCTAATCCTAACCTCTGATATGTAACTGCACTTTGGTCGATCCATGCTTTCACTTTTAGACCTTCGCAGGAGACTGCATATTGATAAACCGCTTTCCCAAAGGCCCCCGCTCCATAAATGATGATCGTATCACCCTGACAAACATCCATAAAAGGAAACAAAATGTTTTTTCTGTCCGGAACTGCACATTTGTCATATGCACGTGTCAGTAGATTATTTATCGTATATCGCCGGAGCTGTTCCTTCATGACTTCGTAAACTTCCAACTCCTTAAATGTTTTTTCAAGAAAAGAATGGAGCAGCACAGCATTCTTGTATTCCCGTTCCTCCTGCCGGATTCCCAGCATCATAGAGGTATTTCGATGGCAATAGTGATAATGCGCCGTATCAGAAACTGCAATTACATTTGCCTGCACAAGCATTGGATATACCGCCGCCGCATCCTCCCCGACCCGGATAGACTGCGGAATTTTAGTCATGTGTAAAAAGGCAAGTTCTCTGCGGATCAGTTTATTACAAAGATATGGCTGGATTCCCAGACTGAAAAAGTTCTGACATGAAATCATGCTTTTATATAGCTTCACCCTTTTTTCAACTGTGTCATATATTCCAGCTTGCAGCAGATTCCGTCTTGTCCGGCTCTCATTTCCGATCTCATCGATGATCCCTTCCGCAACAATATCGGCTCCATGGTATGCTGCTGTTTCATACAATGTCCGGTACATATCAGGTTCTATCCAGTCGTCTGAATCCACAAACCCCACGTATTCCCCGGAAGCAGTGGAAAGCCCCGTTTGTCTGGCACTGACCAGGCCTCCATTTGCTTTATGTATCACATGTATCCTGGCACCCTGGGCAGCGTAGTTATCACAGATATCACCAGAGCAATCCTCAGAACCATCATCGACTAAAATAATTTCGATCTCCTTCAGTGTTTGGTTACGCAGGCTTTCAAGGCATCTGTGCAGATATTGCTCTGTGTTGTAAACCGGCACCACTACGCTTACTTTCATGCTTTTATCCTGCCTCCCTGCCGCGATATCAATATGGGCAATACCGGCTCAAATCAATACACGGTATTTCAGTATGTTCAGCCAGCAGAAAGCAATAAATCTCATTGTTGGATGCCACAATAAAATCTGCAATCTTAAACGCTTCTTTTGTATCGATAATTCGAACTCCATATTTTGTGATATCGCCTGTATTTCTATTGCTTCTATCCGTAATTCCAGCCAAATCAATCTCTTTCAGCTTACAAAAATGCAGAAAGGCTTCTCCGCGTTTCCCCATTCCCCATAAGAGAATCCTCTGATATCCCTGTAATTTTTCAATTAAGTCATCCGCCTGCATTTCCAGCTGCTTTTCAAAATCATCTACCAGCAGAAACCAGCCGCTGTCATACTCCTTCTTCAAAATGTTCTCTTTAAAATATGTAAATCTGGGACTGACCAAAAGTACCTCATATTCATGTTCTGCAACAAACTGCCTCAAACCATAATAAAATTTTTTGCATTGTTCTTCATTCCGGCTTGTCCTCAATTCATACATCGCATGTTCATACAGGAAAGCAGTCACCTTATGAACATGATTCACATACAAATGTTTTCGTCTTAAATCTTCCAAAATCTGTTTCACTGCTTCTAATAAATTCAACGGATTTCGATTTGCGGATATCTGATTTTCTACATTCTGCCTGTAAAAAATCAAAGGCCTGTCACATTTTGTATAGCATATCCGATGGGCAAGAATAGCCGCCATACATGAGAAATAAACATCATTGCTTGAGGACAGCGTCTGAAACCGAACATCATTCTCTTGAAGGAAAGTTCTCCTGAATAATTTCCATGGCGCCGATGTCCACATTGTCAATGCCGATTCATCCAAATCTTCGATGTTAAACCACTCTTTCGTTACAGTTCCATATTCTTTTGGAAAATGAATTCCCAGACTGTACCGTCCCTGTCCATCCTCATAAAATTCTTCATACCCGCAGCAGCAGATATCTGCATGATTCTGAATCGCACGGTCATACATCGTCTCTAAAAGGTATTCATCAAATTCATCATCCGAATCTAAAAATATAACATACTCACCTGATGCCAGATCCAGCCCTCTATTTCTGGCAGACGCAGCTCCAACACGATTCTCTAAATGTACAGTCTTTAAAAATGAACATTTGTGTTCATATTGCTCAAGGATTTGCAATGTAATGCTATCCTTCGAAGCATCATCAATACAGATAAGTTCAAAATCTTTTAAGCTTTGCTTTTCGAGTGTTCCTATACTTTTATTTAACAATAGACCGGTATTGTGTACCGGCATAACAACGGATATCTTTTTCATATATTCCCTGCGTAATCAATATTTTTCACTATTAATATGCTGCTAACAATATTCTAAAAAGGCTTTATAGTCAGAAAAAATATCCCCCACTAATCCTTCATAAAACGTGTAGATAGGAAATTTCGAAGAAATTTCCGTTAAATTTTTGAGCATTTCCTGTTCATAAATAAAACTGGAAATGATAATCAGATCAAAATCCTGGTCTCCCAACTTTCGATAATTGATTACATTTCTTCCGCCATATACGTGATCCTCTTTTTTTGAGTCTATAAACACGATATCGCAAACGACTTTTCCAATCAGTTTCTCATAAATTGAAAGCAAGCCTTCCGTATGTCTTCCGGTTCCATAAATTCCAATTTTGTATGCTGCCTGATTAAAGGGGATCTTTTTTAACAGGTTGACATAACGAATTTTTTGTTCATCTGCAATTGCCTGTATTTGAAGTTTTATTTTTCCGCTATCTATAAATCCCCAATAGTTTAAATCATAGAAAACATTAAAAATTTTAAGCAACGTGGATGAATCTAATATTTCAATATCTATACACAACATATCAAGGAAAGCAAAATATTCTTGAGCAAAATTTATAAAAAGCTTTTTGGATTTCAATCCAAGGTTAATATTCTGATTGATACACGTACGATAATTTTCTAAAGCTATAAGAAAATAATCACTGATAAACGCTAAAAACAGGTTCATTAAATCATCAAGCCTTTTGTATCGGTCTTTCATAATGGCTTCTAATATAAGTTGGCTGACTTTTATGTAGTCCACAAATTTTTTTTCGGTAAAAGCACTTATCATAGTTGAATTTTCCCGATATCTTCTTTGATATAGCTTTTCTGAAATATGTATAACTTTTTCAGCATGCTTTAAAAATGCAAAGGTAAAATAATTATCTTCATAATATAATCCTTCAGGAAATTCTATATTTGCATCCATAATCACGCTTTTTTTATAAACCGCCATACAAACTGAGACGATATAATCTCTTGGATAACAATGGGCAAAGAAATCCCATCCACTCATTATTGTTCTGTCTAATTTGGCATTCCTTCTGTCGTAAATATTTCTTTCAGATAATTTATACTGTTCCTCACAATGAATTTCTGCGTCAAAATATATAGCATCATATGACTCCTTTTCAAGCAGTTCTTTCATTGCTTTTACAGTATCTGATTTTAAGTAGTCATCAGAATCAAGAAACATGACATAATTACCTGATGCATATTTTAAACCTGCATTACGTGCAGAAGATTGCCCCTTATTTTCCTGATTTATCAATTTGAAGTATTTATGAATAGAAGTATACCTTTGGCATATTTCTAAACTGTGATCCGTAGAACCATCATTGATTAAAATTACTTCATTAAAGGAAACGGATTGACTAACAACACTGTCTAAACATTGTTCAAGATATTTCTCTACATTATAAACAGGTATGATCAGTGTAATATTTGTTTCTATCATTGTTTTTATCCTGTAACTTTCATGCAAACTAAAATTTGAGTCAGTTTAATTTCCCATCATATTAGAATGTTCCATCAGCATATAGCTGAGAGCGATTTCATCCCAAAGAATACAATATATATTGGAATTACAGAGGGCTTCAACCTGCGAAAAAATTTCTGAGCCGAATTCTCTTACCATTATCAGTAAAATACCTTTAAATTTTTTCAAATATGCGGGTGAAAATATTGGTTTGCTGGTTTTACTCGGAGTCCATTTTTTTTCGTCATTATCAACGATAAATAAAGGTCGTATTTCTTCCTGTTCCAATATGTCATATGTTTTCATTCCCCATTTTCCAGCACCAAATATAACTATATCATCTTGCGCTCCGACTCCCAATTTAGACATCAGAATATCAGGTAATAAATGCGCTGATTCATACAGAATGTTTTCAAGATAATATGCCTTCCAACGATGAATTAAGGTATCCCTCAAATGGCTTCTTTCAGTCAGCGGTGCATATGAAAGATATTTTTGAGCAATTTCCAGACTTTCTCTTTTTAATTGTTTTCTATCTTTTCCGCTAATTCCTCCGCGTCTAAAATTTGCAAGTACCATATCAATACAAACAAACTTAACATCGTTTGCATATAATCTAAGCAGCAATTCATAATCTGCGCAAATCTTATACTTAAGTTCAAAAGCTCCATATTTAATATATACTTTCTTTTTTATAAAAACAGATGGATGAGAAATTGACATTTCAGATCTAATTCTTTCCAAACTGTTTGAAATAGAATAGTCTTCCAGTTCTCCATTTCCTTTAAATACATTTACATTCCCGTAGATAACCTCTGCATCCGACTCCCCAAAGTGCTTTGCTATTATTTTTAATACACCAGGTTCATACCAATCATCTGAATTGATAATACCTATAATATCTCCCGTTGCCAGGGATATGCCTTT
>CATLCV010000033.1 GCA_949893755.1 uncultured Lachnospiraceae bacterium
AGTATTCCCCTGATTCCCGTTTCCATATGCATTTCCATACGTATCATTTCCATTATTATATGCGCCGGCGCCGCTTTCATACGCCTGGCTTCCGTTTCCATAGGAATAGCTGCTTCCTGCCGACTTCCCATAGGTGCTCCCGCCGTAAGAGCTTTTCTCCTGCCCCTGGTAGGAATACCGGTTCTGGGACTTCTTCTCCTTCTTCGGCTCCCGGCGCATCAGATCATCCTTCTTCGCAAAGCGTTCGTCCGTGTATCCGTATTCTGTAAACTCTCCGCCGTCCATGCCGCCGTTTCTCAGTCCTGCCTTGATCAGCTCGGCGACCTTCTGCGGACTTCCAAGCTCCGAGAGCACCTGGCTCTCGTTCTCCTTACCCGCATCCGCAAAGTAGTCCGAGTAGTACTGCAGCGCCTCCTCCTTCTCTTCCTCCGGGACTCCTGCAAGCAGTCCTCCCAGTTCTTTCATAAATTCCTCATAGCTCATACAGTCATCCCTCCTTCAAATATATCCGAAATCTTTTTAGAATAATTCTTCCATTCCGTCTTGTACAGATTCAATTGTACCGCGCCCTTTTCCGTCACCTTATAGTACCGTCTGTTTCTGCCGTCAAACTGCCTGTCGTAGACCTCCAGGCATTCGTCCTTCTGCAGCCGCCTCAGAACGGGATACAGCGTCGATTCTGATACATCGATCGCCTTGCGCACGTCCTGCGTGATCTTGTATCCGTAGGTCCCTTCCGCCTCCCGGGTCACCACCGCAAGGACGATCGCGTCCAGCAGCGCTGCGCCAGTATTAAATACCATCCAATCACCTCTTTACTGTCTCCGGAATTGTCATAAAATACATTTTTATGATAATTCCGGATGATGATACACCTCTTCACAATCCAAATAATATTACATTTTTCTTTATATTGTTTCTTTTTCTATATTATATTCAGTATAATATTGTTTGTCAATATTATTTTATATTTTTTATGCAGAAAAGCTGCCGCCGGCAGCTTTTCCACTTCGTTTTTCAAACCTGTATCTCTTCTCCTAATGTAAAGGAGTAGATCAGCTTCTCCTTCACCTTTTTTCCAAGAAGCAGCTCCAGCGCTTCCGCATAATATTCTAACTGGGCATGGTATTTTTCTTTCAGGTCCTCCGCCCGTTTTGCCTTGTCCGTCTTATAGTCCAGCACCACCAGTTCTCCGTCCTCTTCAAAGTATACGTCTATGATCCCCTGGATCAGGATCGTTTCCCCGCCGGTCTCCTCCGGATAGATCTCTTTCGCGTCCACCCCCAGAACAAAGGGCTGTTCCCTGTAAAGCCGGGACTGCCGGGCAGCCCGGTGCATCCGCACTCCGGAGACGCAGTGCAGAAATCCAAGGATATCCCGGATCCGGATGCAGGCCGCCATTTCTTCGGACAGCTTGTTTTCCTCACAGAGCCTTTCGATGGCCTGCTTCAAGCTCTCTTCCTCATATTCTGCCGTAAAGTCCAAAAGCTCCAGCAGCTTATGATACGCGCTTCCCCGGGAAGCCCCCGCAAGCTCCTCCTGTTCCTGCAGAAATTGGGGGATCAGAGGGATCACGTCCGGCTCCTCAAAAATCTGCTCCCCGCTCTCCTCCGAGAGGTAGGCCCGTTTTTTCAGCTCCGACACCGTGAATTTCATTTTCATCTTCCGGTCATTCTCATATGGATAGGAAAATCCGGCCTGCTCCTCCAGGCGCGCCTTCCATTCCGGCGCATAGACCCGGCTGGTATCCCAGTGCTCCAGCACGTCTCTTGCCAGCATGTCTCCTTTTTCCTCGGCCGCGTCCAAAAGAGCCGCATCCCGGCTGCTTCGGATCTGGATGCGGATGGGCGGCTCTTCACCGCAGACAGCCGGAATCACCCAGTCCAGACAGCTTCTCGCTCCGGCCAGCCGGTAAAAGGGAAGCGCCCCTTCCCGGTTGGCTCCTTCCCCCTGCCGGGCAGCTTCTTCCAGCACCTTTTCCGCTTCCGGAAGCTGCCCGGTGAGGATCAGCTTTTCCTTTGCACGGGTCATGGCCACATAGAGCACCCGCAGCTCCTCCCCCAGATTTTCCAGCATGACCTCCCGTTGGATGATCTTTTTCAAAAGGGTGGGGATCCTGGTCCTCCGTTCCAGATCCACCGCGTCGATCCCTACGCCCCATTTCGGATGGATGATCATGCTGCCCCTCACATCCTGGGTGTTGAACCGCTTGCCCATGCCTGCCACAAACACGATCGGAAATTCCAGGCCCTTGCTCTTATGGATGCTCATGATCCGCACCGTATCGGACTGTTCGTCCGCAATATTGGCCTCCCCGTAGTCCACATTGTATTTTTGAAGCTGCTCGATATAACGCACAAAATTGAACAGTCCTTTGTAGCTGCTCCCTTCAAATGCCGCCGCCTTTTCCACCAGCATCTCCAGGTTGGCCGAGCGCTGTTCGCCCCCCGGCATTGCGGCAATATACAGGCCGTACCCGGTGTCCTCCATGATCTTCCAGAGCAGCTCATGGATCGCCGTAAAGGGAACCATATCCCGAAAATGCTCCAGCTGCCGGTAAAATGCGTCCAGACGCCTCCACAGCTCCTGCCCCTGGTTTTCTTCCCCGGGATCCTGCATCCGCCCCGCACTCACATATTGCTCCGCGGCCTCATAAAATGTCCCTTCCGGAGCCGCCGCGCGGAGCTCCGCCATCTGCCCCGCGTCCAGACCTGCAAACGGAGACGCCAGCACCGCCGCAAGGGGCACGTCCTGTCTCTGGTTGTCCAGAAGCCGCAGATAATCCAGCAGTACGCTGACCTCATAGGCCTCAAAATATCCCTCCCTGCTGCCTGCATAGGCCGGGATTCCCTCCTCCATCAGGACCGCCGAAAATACATCTGCCCAGCCCCGGATGCTCCGGGTGAGGATCACCATATCCCGATATCTGGCCTTCCGGTACTCCCCGGTCTTTTTGTCCTTCACCTGCCCGCTTTTGACCAGCGCATGGATCCGCTTTGCCACCATCCGGGCTTCCAGTTGCCGGTCCGTCCCTTTGGCATACTCTGCGCCGTCCTCTTCTTCCGGCAGTTCCGATTCTGAAGTATCCAGAAGAAGCAGTTCTGTTTCATTGACTGAGGTTCCATCCTCTCTGAGGAGCGGTTCAAAGTCCGCGCCGGGATAAAGCGCCGCCTGATCGTCATACACGATCCCGCCCAGCTCCTTGCGCATGATCCGCCGAAACACGTCATTTACACTGTCCAGCACCTCCGCCCTGCTTCGGAAATTCCGGTGCAGATCGATCCTCTGCCTGTCGCTGTCCCCGGTATCATAGGTCTCATATTTTTCCATGAACAGCTCCGGCCTGGACAGACGGAAGCGGTAGATGCTCTGCTTCACGTCCCCCACCATGAAAATGTTGTTTTTCCCCCGGCTGACCGTGGAAACGCTGGTCAATATCGCCTCCTGGATCAGGTTGCTGTCCTGGTACTCGTCGATCATCACCTCCGCGAACTGCTCCTGATATTCCCGGGCCGCCAGGGACGGAACCAGCTCCCCTTCCTGTTCCTCCGTCAGGATCCGCAGCGCAAACTGCTCCATATCGCTGAAATCGATCATATTTTTGCTCTGCTTTTGTTCCGCGAAAGCCTGACCGAACCGGATCACCAGCTCCGTAAACACCTTCATGACACCGTAGGAGGATTCCATGTCCTCCAGCAATTCCTCCGGTCTCTCATAGAAATAGGCTGCCGCCAGGTCCTTCACCAGCTTTTTCACCTGATCCCGGAGCGCCTTGACCTGGTCCCGTTTTTCCGGAGACACGCTTTCATCCTTTTTCGCAGACAGACGTTTCCAATTGACAGCCAGGATCCGTTCATACAATCCGGCAAATGTATCCGCAGCCAGGATCCCCTCCAGCATCTCCCGGTCTGCTTCCAGCATATCCCCGTACATATAAGGCCCGTCCGGCTCCTCACAGATCCGGATCCCCTGAGTCAGAAGCTCCCGGACATCCGCAAGATACTGCTTCACCTGCGCCACGGCCTTGCGGAAATACACCGGCTCCTGCACACCATTGCTCACGGCATCCGCTGCATCCTGCACGTCTGCCGCATCCGGCGTGTTCGGCAGATCATGCCCTTCTGCGCTTTCCGGCTGCTCCTGCCCGCAGGGCGCATACATCTGCGCGCACTGCCTGAGCCACTTCTCAGGCTGGGGATAGCTTCTGGAATACTCGTAGAGCTGCAGGATCAGTTCCTCCAGCTTCCGGTCATTTCTCCCGCTTCCCAGCTTTTCCACAAACTCCAGAAAGCCTTCCGTCCCCTCCTCATAGCATTCCTCCAGCAGATCCTCCAGAACGTCCTGCTTCAGAAGCTTTAATTCTCCTTCCTCCGCGATCCGAAATCCGGGATCGATGTCAATGACATGAAAATGCTCCCGGATCACGGAAAGACAGAAGCTGTGGATGGTAGTGATCTGCGCGCTGTGGATCAGGGTCGCCTGACGCTGCAGATGCACATCCTCTGGCCTGTTTTCCAGCTCCTTTTCAATGGCACCCCGGATCCGTTCCTTCATCTCCGCAGCCGCGGCCTCCGTAAATGTGACGATCAGGAGACGGTCCACATCCACCGGATGGTCCGCATCCGTCAGAAGCCGGATGATCCGCTCCACCAGCACCGCTGTTTTTCCCGAGCCTGCCGCCGCGGATACCAGGATATTCCGGTTCCGCAGTTCGATCACTTTTTTCTGTTCCCCGGTCCATTGTACTCCCATTTACAGCTCCCCTCCTTTCCCCGCAGCCGCGGTCATTTCACCATTCGCCTCTCTCTGCAGCCGCCCTGCACGGCAGGTTTCCTCTGCTTCCTCCCGGATATGCTCCAGAACCTCTTCCTTTGAGTAATTCTCCAGGCTTCGGTATGCATACCCGTCCAGCCGCGGGTCAAAGCCGCAGATCCCCCGGTAGGCGCAGTAATCGCAGCCCGTGCTCCCGTTCAGCTCATAGGGCGCGGCCTCCGCGTGTCCCTCTCCCATCTGATCCTTCAGCTCCTGTTCCTTCTTCCTGGCAAAGGCCAGAAACAGCGCAAAGTCCTCCGGCGGCAGGGCGCGGGAACTTTTGCTCAGGCTTCCGTCCTTATTTCTCCCCACCGGGATCAGATTGGAGCTGCCGCTCAGCCCCCGTTCCAGATGTTCGATCACCGTATCATCCGCATTCACCAGGCCGTCCAGCCGAAGCTCCTTCAAAAGCTTCCCTTCCAGAACCTGGTCGTCTGATTCCTTCTCCACAAAAGGATCCTGCATACGGTAGTAAAAGATCCCCGCAGGAACCACTTCCTTCCCCGAATCCTTTCCTTTTTCGGTTTTCTTTTTTTCCAGCTCGAGAGCCGCATTGAGATACACCGGAAGCTGCATCTGGAGCCCGTGATAAAATGCCGTGATGTCAAAGCTTTTCATCCCGGTCTTATAATCCGTCACCTTGACATAGACATTCCCGTCATCCTCGCAGGTATCGATCCGGTCGATCTTCCCGCTGCCGAATTTCAGTTCAAAGCCGCTGGGACGGAAATCCCCCTGAGCCATCTGTTTCGTCAGCGCCCATACGGAACGCCGGATCAGATTCGTGATCCGTGTGATCATATACTCATTGCGGGCGCTACTGAACAGCACTGTATTGCCGTAGTCCGCGATGCTCTCCTCCACGCTCTCCCGGATCAGCCGCTCCCGAAGCTCCCCGGTCAGCTCTGTCCAGTCCATCCGGTACTCCTCCGCCTTCCGCGCAAACCGCTCCATGGACTGGTGGGCGATATTTCCCAGATCCAGGGATTCGAACTGGTACTGCTCCCGCTCCGACAGCCGAAGCCCGTAGGTCAGGAAATGCGCGTAGGCGCAGGAGGCAAACTGCTCCAGCCGGGTCACGCTCACCCGGGAAGCCTCTCCGAACAGCCGGTCCGCCGCTGCCTTTGCCAGAAGATCCGGCTCCTTCCTGTAAAATGCCGCGTCCAATATCCGGTCCATCCCCTCCGGCTCCTGCTTCCGATACCAGGTATACAGCTCCTTCCATTCCCCGTCCAGTCCCTGCATCCGGCTTCGAAGCCCCCTGGCAACAAAAGCCGCGCCCGTATCCCGGGTCAGCTCCTGCTCCGAAAGGGTGCGCATTTCCTCGTCTGACACCGGGATCTCCGGAAACAGACGGCGGATATCCTGGATCAGATAGGCCGGCCGCAGAGCCTTTCCATCGGAGGATACCTTGCTGAAAGACAGATACAGCTTTTGAGACGGCTTCGTCAGATTCATATAGAGATAAAATTTCTGGATATAGGTCTTTTCCTTTGCCCCCGGAGACAGGGACAGCTTCTGTTTGGTAAATTTTTCCCTGTCCCGTTCCGACAGAAGCCCTCCCTGTCCCAGATTTCCCGGAAGAAAGGTGTCGTTGGCCCCCACGAAAAACAGGACCTTCAGGTTATTGATCCGGGTCCTCTCCACATCCCCGATGACCACCTGGTCCAGGCTGGGAGGAATGACCCCCACCTTGGCCTCCTCCAGTCCGGCATCCAAAAGCTCCCGGTATTCCTGCAGGGACACCGGCTCCTCCCCCAAAAGCTCCACAAATTTGTCAAACAGCTCGATCACGATGCGGTAAACCTGGGAATACTCCTTTGCCAGCGCCAGCTCTTCCCTGGACTGGAACAAAAGCTCCTGCTTCCGGATCTGCTCCTGGAGCTTCTCCTGCACAAAATATTCGTACACGGCAAGCGTAATGTCCCCCACCGTCTTCTTTCGTTTCCGCAAAATAAACAGCAGATTTTCCAGCTTTTCCACAAACCGGACCCGAAGGCCGTTGAGAAGCTCAAGCTCCTCCTCCGTGCATCCCCTGGCGGGCCTGACCCATGGCTCCTGCCACTTTTTATAGCCCCGGATGCCCAGCGCGATCACATAATTCTCCAGCCGGTCCGTCTCCTCCCTTGTAAACCCGGACATCCCGGTGCGCAGAAAACGGAATACGCTTTCATAGGAAAAATTTTCATCCGCCATTGCCAGAAGACTCCGCACATACTCCACAAAGGCATTCAGAAGGATGCTTTTTTTGTGATCCATAAATTCCGGGATTCCAAAGGTGTCGAATGCCTTTTCCAGATGCGCCGCATAGGTGTTCATATCGCTGGCGATCACCGCCATATCCCGGTAGCGGTAGCCCTCCTCTCTTACAAGGCGCCGGATCTGAGACGCCACAAATTCCGCCTCCTCTTTCGGGTTGCGCACCGCATGGAGGGAAACCGCGTCTGTTGCAAGATTTTTTCCTTCCCGCCCTTGCCCCGCATACCGGAACAGCCGCTCTTCCAGCAGCCCCAGCGCCGGATTTTCCTGAAAACGCCGCACCGGTTTTCCATACAGGTACACCGGATCCTCCACTATAGTCTTCTGCTCCCCTGCGATCTTCACCAGCCCGGTCACCATCTGCTTGCTGATGGCGAACAGCTGATAGGGATGCAGGTAAACAAACGGATCCTCCCTCTCATCCATGACGACCGTGACCACCACCTTTTTACATGCCTTCATCAATTCCCCCAGGAGCTTATTCTGCACCGGGGTAAATCCGGTGAATCCGTCCAATGCCACGACGCTGTTTTTCAAAAGGGCCGACTCCGGAACCAGATCGCTCAGGACATCCAGCAATTCCTCTTTTGTGATATATTTGTCCGCCAGATAATCCTCAAAGCCTTCGTATACCGTCCGGATATCCGACAATTTGTAATACAGGTAGCTCTCCGGCTCCAGCGTTTCCAGAAACGCGTCCAGCTCCTCCAGCCCGATCCCATACTGGGTAAACTCGGAGATCACGGACTTCACCTCGCTGATATACCCCTGCTTTTTCAGATTCCCTTTCAGGATTTTCAGGTCTTTTTCAAACTTCCCCGCGATTTTGCGCAGGATCAGGTTCTTCCCCTCATCGTCCAGCACCCGGTGGTTCTCCTTTCCCAGCTCCTCAAAAATCCGGTGGGAAAGACGCACAAAGCTGAGCACATCAATGTTCATAATCCCGTGCCTGGGATGGGCCATGCACAGATCCTTCTGGGTCTGCATGGTAAACTGCTCCGGAACCAGCACCAGATAATTGGTCTGGGGATGCTCCATGGAATCCTTTACGATCTGCTCATATAGATAATGAGATTTCCCAGCCCCGGAGTTTCCGAAAATAAACTGTAATGACATGATCATTCCCCCTTGCTTTCTGTCTGTGCCGAATCGTTCAGCAGCGCTTTGATCAATTCATTTTTACTGTTCACATTGACCTTCGAATAAATGTTATGGGTATGGGTTTTCACCGTTCCCATGGATATATACAGCTCTTCACAGATTTCCGCGGCGCTTTTGTGATCCGCCATGCATCTCAAGATTTCCGCCTCACGCGGGGTCAGCTTGTATCGTTCAATAAATGCCGGAAGTCCTTCCCTGGGATCATTCCCCGCAAAGCCAGAGGCCGCCGGTGGTATGGACGGCTCCTCCGGGACTTCACTGACGGGCGGTGACTTATCGATCTGCGGAATGCATCTGCCCATGGAATAAATGCAGAGAAACATCCACAGAAAATTCTCTGAAAAATTCCGTTCCGAGATATACGGGATATCCGACAAAAAGAAATCAATATGGGAAATGACCAGGCTGTCCTCCAGCAGGATACAGAGATTCAGCAAAAATACTCCGAAAATGGGGAGGGTATACCTGCCCATCTCTTTCCTTCTCTCAGGCTCCTGTTCCAGAAACAGGCAGATCCCGAACCAGGCGCAGTACCCCATCCTGTAAAACTGGCGTACAGAATAGAACAGCCAGACCACCAGCTCGGTCTGAGGCTGAAACACCAGATAGATACAGGCCGCGAGCATAGGCAGGATGGCTAACGCATCGCGGTTTTTCCATTTCCGCCCAGTGATCCAAAACCGGATCAGCAGATCCAGCAGGAGGATCGCCGCGGAGATTCCGATCCTGAGCGCCGGATAACTGATGTGGTTCAGATCCTCCGGGCGGACCAGACCTGTCGGAAGCCCGACAAATACAATGTAATGCAGTTCCACCAATTCGATCAGCCAGCAGACGGACAGCAGGATCAGATACAGGTATTGCGGTTTCCTTGTCCGCAGATAGAGAATCCCCGCCGGGGAAACGGATGCCGCGCAAACGCTGATCACTATTACACTGTAAAAAAATATCACCTTTTCCAAATCAGCCACCTCTTTTTTCGCTGCTTTCTCCAGGATCGAATCCTCTATCTCGTCTCTGTCAGGGCACGGATCAGTTCCTGCCTGCTTTTTACATTGACCTTCATATAAATGTTATGGGTATGGGTTTTCACGGTTCCGGTTGAAATGTTCAGCTCTTCGCAGATTTCCGCTGTCGTCTTATATTGAAGGATACAATCCAGAATCTGTATCTCACGGGGCGTAAACTTGTACTCCTCCGACACAGCCGCCAGGTATCCGAACCTCGCTGCTTCCGGTGCCGTCTCCATACCGCTGTTTTGCGCGGCTTCGGGTGCCGGCATGGAATCGGATACTCGCATGCATCCGGATGCCGGCGCAGAGCCGGATATACGCATGGCTCCGGGTGCCGGCGCAAAACCGGATACTCGCATGCCTCCAGGTACCAGCGCAGAACCAGATACTGCGGCAGATGTTCCGCCCTGCTCCAGTTCCCGGACGCAGTAGACCATGGAGCACAGCATGATAAAAAGCCAGAGAATATTTTCTGAAAAATTCCGCTCCGTTACGGAAAGCATATCCGTAAAATACGTCTGGATGTGGGAGATCAGCAGGCTGTCCTCCAAAAGGATGGATACGCTCAGTAAAAATACACCCAGAACCAGAAAGGAACAGCGCTCCATTCTCTTGCGGACTGTCTCATCCTTTTCAAGTCCCCTGCGGATCAGGAAAAAAATACCGTATCCAAAATGACAGATCTGACGCGGCAGATAAAACAGCCAGATCGTCAGAAGTGTCTGGGGCAGCCAGGCTATATAAGCGCAGAACAAGGCCACCGCCGCAAAAAACAGGAGACAGCTTTTATGGAATTTTAAATCCATAATCTGCAGCAGGATCAGCAGATCCAGAAGCAGGATGGAAACTGTAGTAAAGATCCGCAGAACCGGAAAATGAATCAAGTTGAAATAACGGATATCCTCGGGAAGGCAGAAACGGGCGATGTAGAGCAGTTCAACCAGTTCGATCAGATAATTCGCCAACAGAAGGCAGATATATAAATGCAGATTTTTTTTCGTTTTCACATAAAGCAGGAGAGCCGGAGACAGCGCAAGAGCGCATGCGATGATCATACCCATCCCCAGATAAAACATCGTATACTCCATATTGTCCCCCTCCTTAGGATCTGTCGAAAAATAACGGATGCAGATTGCGCAGGATATTTCTTCGAGTGCCGCTCTCAGCAAATGCAACAAACTAACAATAACAAAAAAGCGGGAAAAAGTCAAAATTTTTCCCGCTTCGGCCATGTCCTCCCGTTCCGTGCAGAAGCACCGGAACCGCTCTGTTTTCAAAGGGTTTAGAATAGTTTATAACAAAAGATGTAGAAAAATCAATCGGATTCCCATCCATCGCTTTGCTGTTCCATCCTGAGATCTTCGCTGAAGCTGACCAGATACCCCTCAAATTTCGCGGTGCTCATTTTCTGGAAGCTCATAGAGATCACCGCATAGTCCGGCCTGAGATATTCTTTCAGGGCATGCAGTAACGTGGTCTTTCCATACTGGCGCGCTCTGTTGATCACAAAATATTCTCCCCGGTCTATCATTTTTTTAATCTCTCTTAACCGTCCGCCCAGATCTACCATATAGTGCCTGTCCGGATAGCAAATTCCATGAATATTGAATGTTCTGACCCGTTCCATTTCAGACCTCCCCAAAGCAAACACCTTTGCCCTGCTGTTTTCCTGATACTCTCGCAGCACTCTGCGCTTCATGCATAAACAAGCTCCAATCGCTGTCAAAAATAACTCTTTACAGTTTCTCACTTATATCTCATATATATTTCAGATAACGCTCAATCAGATCAAACCGCCGGAATGCCGCCGCCATCGTGCGCCCATCAATCTGTTCAAGTGCTTCCTCATTGAAATATTTCACCAAAGTCTCCCCAAGAACAGCTTCCGCTTCCTCGTACAGCTTCTCTTTCCGATCCTCAAAATACTGCCGCACCCTCTTAAAATCCGTGTGTGTCAGTTCTTTCAGCTTTAATCCCGATTCCTGGAGCAGCCTTTTTCCCACAATATATGCCAGATAGTGCTGGCTGAACGGCCGATGTGCCTGAACCCTCCGGTCTTCACTGACGCGTTTCCTCATAGTATCGCAATACCGGAAAATTAAAACTGCCATGACCATCTGTGCCGCATTCAGTCCTTCAAAAATATCCGTATAATACTTATCGAAAAATTCATTTCTCTTATACTTTGCCAGGTGAGGCTTCTCTCTCCAGACAGCAAGCACCGATTCCGCCGCCACAGTAGACGGAATCAAATTGGTATTCGACAGGTTATCCCGCTTTCTTTTATATACATAGCCCAGGTCACGGGCGCTTTCCTCCAGCAGGATCTGCCTTTCGTCATTGGATTTCAAATCCCTGAAATCCACCGGATTCTGACTGTTGGTCGCATACGTAATATCCTGGATCACATCCTCTCCGTCATTGACCTCATACAGCCTTACCAATATATATACCTGCGAAAAATCAATTTCCGGATGTTCTTTTATTGTCTGATAAATGGTTCTGCAGGTCTGCCCGCCATTGATGATCTGGAGCCGGCTGATCTTTACGATCCAGTCCTTTTCCTGAAGGCCATTATAGCTGAACTTCTCACAGATCATGGTAATGCCGTTGTTTAAGAAGAAAAAGTTCTGGCGTTTTTCATCGCTCAGCAGCGAATCTGCGATTCCATCATTGACCGAGTTTTTCCCAAGATACCGCCTGATGTTCTTTTCCAGCAGACGGTCGCCGAAGCGATCCATCAGCTCATAGATCTCTTTGACTGAAATGCGCCCCAGAATGACTCTTTTATAATTAAAATCCTCCTGAATGCCCTTTCCGCTTAACAAAAGCTGTGTATCGATCGGCTCTGTCCTCCGGATATAGCCGATAATATCCGTATGGCAGAAATGGGTAAACCGCACCTGCTCCTGTCCCCGGAATGCATGGTCGATATAATTCTGTCCGTCCTGCTTCCACGGAAGCCCGTTATTCAGCATCACAAAAGTCACATAAGGAATCTGCCCGTCTAAAATAAACGAGCGGATCTCATCGACTTTTTTTCTGCTCTTTGGGTTCAGTTCAATATTTGCCGCCGGGTCAAAAACACATCTCACCGTATTGACCGCTTTTTCAACAGCATTTGCCGGAAAATGACTGTCCTTCTCCAGATTCCGTGTGTATTTTGACTGGAACAAAACCACATTCAGCTGAGAATCCTGAGCCTCGACAAGATACGCCGCGTCAAAGCCGCCGTCCTGCCCCCCATCCGTGATAAACTGCTCCGCCTCTGAAATATCAATATCCAGATACGCCGCTACCCCCAGCAGAAGGAATCCTTTGGAACGCCTTCTCTCCGGATCATCATTTGCAAAAAGATCAGGGTTGTCCTCCAATATCTTATTCACTCTCTGATCAATGATCTGTTTCGCAATATCCATATCCATCACCTTCCCTTTGGGAATATTTTACCAGATCCGTCCGGACTGCCTCATATGAAGATACCGCTTGATGTCCCTCTCCGCTCCCTTGGGATAATCCAAAAACTGGCATCCATAGCCATATCTCCCGTCCCGGAATACCTCTTCCCGCAGGATGCTGACCCGCATCCGGTACTCCGTCTCTACAAAGCAGTAAGAAAATTCAGCCATATCTCCGCACTGCTGTCTCGTCCAGGTGATAAAATAGATTCCGCCCTCACCAATATTTTGAATGACACCTGTAAATTCTTCCTGATTCGAACCCGTAAACACCGTCTCCTTCTCCATGCCTGACCGCAGGCTCCTCCGCCCCTCTACGATCTCAGTCACTTCCAGGATCTCGCAGTCCGCAAGCCACGGTGCCTGTATGGACGCGTCATAGTTCCTCCTGACAGCAAGCCCGCAGTACGCCTTGACACACCCGATCTGGCTGTCAAAAAAATCAATCCGGATCTTTGCCGTATCGGACAGCTCCTGCTCCCGGTTCAAAAGCAGTAAGATCTGTCCCCCGTCGCATTTTACCGGGATCCTTTTCTGATCCCCCTGGTCTGACTCATAGACAGCGCAGACCGTACAGTGATTTAAAACCATCGGTTTTGCTCCTCCTTTTAACAGTAACATTATATCAGATCTTTCCACTCATTACAAGAAAGGGGCTATTTATCTATTCGTTGCACTCCGGTTCAAATATTCTAGAACTTCGGATAAAGTAATTCCCTCATTTTCTTGTCCATTATTTACGACTTCTGGATTGTTCATATCGAATGAGGCTTGTGTCACATTTAACAGACTTGGGTAAGTATTTTCATATGTTTGAGTAATAAATAAGTATGTTTCTCCGACTTCGATTGCTGAAGCATCTTCTACAACAAAAACTTGACCATCCATTTTTCCACCGGGCCGTTTTATTGAAATTGAATTTGATTCTACATTACCCTTGTATACCTGCTCAATACTAATATCAAAGATTGTATATGGAATTTCTGAGGCTTCGGCTAATCCGGTTTCAGGGTCGGCCCCTGTTTCTGATTTAACATTCAGTGATTCATAATTAATTTCCGTAACTGTACCACTGAAAACTAAATCTGAAGCATTTACAATTTCTTCCGCAGTATCATAGACAGGATATTCCGCTTGAATAACAGTAACTTCATTTTCGTTTGCTGCGGTATTTGAATTTGAATTACAAGCACTCATAACAACTAAACTAAATAATATACCCGCCAATATAAACGCTCTTTTTTTCATATCATCCTCCTCCATATTTTGCATTAACATTATATCGAATCTTTCCACTCATTACAACGAAAAAGACACCAAAAATCCGAACTGAATTTTTGGTGTCTTTCTATTTGCGGTCAGGCTGATGCCTTAAATTTCTCTCCCGGCTCAGATAATTATTTCCACTGGTCATCTGTAAGTTCGCTGGTGCCATCGGCATTCCAATTGATTTTCTTATCCAATTTGATGCCTAATATATCCAGAAATGTTCTACTGATGGATTCATAATCTTCTTCCGCAGATGGCGCTGATTCTCCTTTTTCCTCTATCTTATTTTCCAATGGATGATTTCTGCTGCGTGAAAAAAGTTCCTGTTCGAGATGCATCTCGAATAGTTCTTCGGAACATTTCCTTGCCATACCGGATATCATCCTCTCCCTGACAGCACTGGAATATAGTTCCAGATTTCTTTTATTTTCTTCGTCAAAACCTTTAAGAATATCTGAATCCAATTTAAAACAGGTTCCAATCCGATCCGCCCCCGCATGATTTTCCGTGAAGCCAAGCACAAAATCCAAATCCTTTTTGTTCCACGCAGCCTCTTTCGATAAATGCAGCCTGTTACAGGACGCAAGCCTCTCCTGGGTTCTGGCGACATAATCAAACCGTTCATTGATCCCCGGCTCTTTCCCATAAAGATTGTAGGCGTCGATCGAATAATGCTCTCCCGGCCTGAAATATGACAGTGCCTTTAATTCAAGGACGGTAGTATTATGTGGATCAATCTGCTTCACATCAATCTTTTCTTCAAACAGCTTTCCATGCTCATCTACACCTCTTGCAACCAATACCGGATTCTCCTCTGTAGATTCAGCTGCATGGAAAAATCTGTATTCTATTCCTGGATGCTGCCAGTGTCTTCCTATCTCTTTACCATCCTTCAAAGCATACTTTGCGGAAATTTTATCCACTTCTGCAAAAGTAGGATAATTCCTGATATTTTTATCGCGTACCGCTCTTATATAATGTTCCTCATTAGAAACATTTGTTCCTAAGACATCGTTGCTACTGCGTTTCTTGTTGCTATTCGCTGTCTGATATTTGTGCTGTCCTGCTGTCAAAAGACCATTCCCATAAGAAATGCCAATCATTGTAACATCCCCTCCTTAACACACTTATAGTGCATAATCCAACCGGTCACATAAATAATTGTACCATATCATGTCAGAAAACCGGGAACATACTTCTTTAAAAATAGAACATGCGGTGATCGATCATTAACCGGCCTCATATATTAGAAAGTAAATACTTTTTCTTCCACATTTCTTCAAAAGCAATTCCTAATATGTTTTGGTAATACTCTGTACGATCGTTTTCTTCCATATTTAATTTATAACTTTCATCTTCGAGTTGTATCAATCTGCTTTTTGATGTTGTATCTGCTTCTTTATATAGTTTTTCCATTTCTCTGATCAATGACGGCGTTATATTTTTCTGCCAGGGTTCTTCATATCCATTTTGCCCATAGGTCACAGAACAATTATATACGATTTTCCCATCTGCATCTATTGCGGCAAATTGATTCATTCCCAAAGTAAATCCAGGCACTAATTGTTCATTTATCATAACTTCTCTTTGGAAAAAATCATCAACCTTACGAAGTATATCGTTTGCATATTGTATATCTTTTTCCATTCTTTCCTTTACATCAGGATGAATCATAACTGCACGTGTTCCTTTCGGAATGCGTGCCCGATCAGCCTGAATATAGTCTTCAAATCCTGTCGGAGTATTTGAATTTATCTTCGGTCTCCATGATGCCAATTTTTCAAGTTCCGCATCCTTTTCAAAAAGTTTTGATACCGGAAAATCCTGTCTGTATGGTATTAAATTATTTTTATCAAACATCGCAATATCACCCACATGATATACCACATCAGGATATTTGTTCTGTAATATCTCCCAAGGGTCTGCTTTAATATCGCTCTTTTCATTTGCTTTATAAATGTATTCTGAAAATTGCTTATTGACCGCATCCGCTTTTGTATCATCAGAATTATCGGCGGCGTATAGCGCTTTCATCCGAGAAAAGGATTTTATATTTACTGTTGTCGGCAATCCGGCAATTCTTTCTGATATTGTCATGATTCGTCACTCCTCGCTTTTCAAGCTTATCATTCACAATAATTTCTACCTGTACGGTTATAAAAGATACAAAAGTAAAATAACACTTCCCGAAAGTGACATGACCAGCAAAAAATTAGTACTTTAATCAAGAGTATATTGTCTACGATAGGCATGACTATCACGATAGGTATCTGTATCCTTCCGTTTAAGTTCCTGAATTACCCGATTGAGTTCTACCTGTATATCTTTTTTCTGTTCTTCTGCTGCCGAATTCAATTTCTGTTCTAATTGTTGTTGCTGTTGTTTCAATTGCTTTATCTCCCTCTCAACAGCGGACAAATCTAAAGTTGTCACCACAACTATTGGCTTTTCACCACTTCCTTCATTATTTTTATTATCTTCTTCACTTTTATCAACATTCTCTATATTATCAGATACATTAGAATCTTCGTCTTCGGGATGATTAAATCTGATCTGCAGTCCCCCGCTTCCATCCTTTTTCAATTCATAAATTCCGGCTGAATCTTCACTATCTTGATATTCTATTATGTCGTATCGCTTCTGCATTTGTGGCAAATCAGAAGCCTTTTCCTGCTGTGTTGTATTTTCTGCCACGTCTTCTTTCTGAAAAACTTGCTTATATAAAACGTTATTTATTAATAGATTTTCTGTAATATTTTTGGTCATAATTATCACTCCTTTCTTAATTTTCCTCTCAAACTCTCTGTAAAATCTTTCATATCATCCTTCTCAATTCCTCTGCCTCTTCCTCGGACAGTTTTTTGTCGCCTATAAAGATGTCAATGCATTTTTCCAAAAAAATAATAGGGGGATCTAATTCTATCCCCCTATTGCAGACCTTTTGCATAGCATTTTTAATTTTTCCCATTTACATGGCAGTCGTCATAATTGTTGCAATCTTTCCTTCTGGGCTGCTGCCTTTACAACAGGTCTGATCATCCCAGATGCCAGATATCCTCATTATATTCCGCGATCGTCCGGTCCGAAGAGAAGTATCCCGCCTCGCTGATATTGATCAGCGCCATCCTCGCCCATTTCTCCGGGTTCACGGCATAGTCCGTGACCGCCTGGTTTTTGCGCACGACATAAGCGTTAAAATCAGGGAATGTCTGGAACCAGTCTTTTCCGACCAGTTCGTTTTTCAGGCTCTTAAGACTCCCCGCATCTCCTTCTGCCAGCATCTGCTCTCCGTCGATAAAATCTACCGCGCGCCGGAGGTTGGGATCCGTCTCATACCATTCCCGTGCACAGTAATCCCCTTTCTCATAGAGCCGGATCACCTGCCTGCTGCTCTGCCCGAAGATATAGATGTTCTCTCCTCCCACGCAGTCCGCGATCTCCACATTCGCTCCGTCCAGCGTTCCAAGCGTGACCGCTCCGTTCAGCATGAACTTCATGTTTCCGGTGCCGGACGCCTCCTTGGAAGCAAGGCTGATCTGCTCGGACAGGTCGCAGGCCGGGATCATCTTTTCCGCGGCCGTCACATTATAGTTTTCGACCAGCACGATCTGGATCCACTTGGAAACCTCCGGATCCTTTTCAATCACCTTCGACAAGGTCAGCAGCGCATGGATGATATTTTTTGCCGTAATGTAGGCCGGAGCCGCCTTTGCCCCGAACACCGCAGTGATCGGCGCCGCCGGAAGGTGTCCGCTCTTGATCTCAAAATACTGATGAATGAGATACAGCAGGTTCAGCTGCTGCCGTTTATACTCATGCAGGCGCTTGGACTGAATGGAAAAGATCGAATCCGGATTCAGCTTAACCCCCTGCTTTTTGTACAGCCACTCGGAAAGCTTCTTTTTATTGGAAGTCTTGATCTCCATCAGCCGCTTTAAGACTCCATGATCCTCCGCAAAGGAAGCGAGTTTTTTCAGCTCCGACGCGTCCTTCTTGAAGCCCGGCCCGATCAGGCTCTCGATATACGCTGCCAGCTCGTGGTTGCAGGAAAGGAGCCACCGCCGGAACGTGATTCCGTTAGTCTTATTGTTAAATTTCTCCGGATAGAGCTGATAAAACTGGTTCAGCTCGCTTTCCTTCAGGATCTCCGTATGAAGGGCCGCCACACCGTTTGTACTGTGGGTAAAATGAATGTCCATATTCGCCATGTGGACCAGATGCCCCTTGTCAATGACCGCCAGATCTTCCCTGTCCGTTTTTTCCCTGACCGCTTCATCCAGCTTGCGGATCACGGGCATGAGCTGCGGAACCACCTCTTCCAGGTAGCTTTCGGGCCATTTTTCCAATGCTTCCGCCAGAATGGTATGGTTCGTATACGCGCAGGTTTTGGTCACGATCTCCGCCGCCTCTTCAAATTCAATCCCCTTTTCCTCAAGCAGCCGGATCAGCTCCGGGATCACCATGGACGGGTGGGTATCATTGATCTGGATGGCCGCGTAATCTGCGAGGTCGTGAAGCTTGCAGCCCCGCTCCACACATTCCTCCAGGATCATCTGCGCCCCGGCGCTGACCATCAGGTACTGCTGGTAGATACGCAGCTTGCGGCCTTCCTCATCGCTGTCATCCGGGTACAAAAACAGGGTCAGGTTCTTGCCGATCTCTGTCTTATCAAAGCCGATTCCCTCTGAGATGATGCTCTCGTCCACCGTATCCAGGTCAAACAGATTCAGCTTATTGGTCCGTCCGTCATAGCCGGTCACATCCAGCCGGTACAGACGCGCCTCATACTCCCTGCCGGCAAGGCTGACCGGGTAGGTCTTCCCGGTATCCTCCGCCCACTGAGCGCCGTTCAGCCAGTAATCCGGCGTCTCATTTTGAAAATGGTTCCGGAAATTCTGATGGAACAGCCCGCAGTGATAGCGCAGCCCCACACCGTCCCCCGGCAGGTCCAGCGTTGCGAGAGAATCCAGGAAGCAGGCTGCCAGACGTCCCAGCCCTCCGTTTCCAAGACTGGGCTCCGGCTCGATCTCTTCCAGCTCTGCCAGAGATTTTCCGGATTCCTTTAAAAGTGTATCCACCTCATCATAAATCCCCAGGTTGATCAGGTTATTGCTCAGCAGCTTCCCGATCAAAAATTCCGCGGATATATAATACAGCTTCCGGCCCCTGACTGCCTTCTCCTTCTCCCTGCTCTCTTCCTTCACAATGGTCATCAGTGCTTTATAAATTTCCTCATAACTGCTCTCTGCGATCGACTTTTTACAAATTGCTTCCAATCTTGTCTTCATGGCTCAAAACTCCTTTCGCATATGAAATCATCTTTTTCAACTCTCATGTATTGTCATCGGATTTTCCAGGCCAAATCCGACTTTGCAAAATTTCGTCTTTCTTTTGCAATGGAATCTTGTTTTTCCCAATCCGCAGCGGAATTTAGCCTGTGATTATTTTTTACCACATTCCGTCACAAAATACCTGTACTTTTGACGCAACATATTATACAATACGATCATGAGTGATACATATTTCCCGATTCAAGACAATTCCATAGACGGATATCATGAGACAAAAAAGCACACGGATTTTCTGTTCCCCTACAACGTCTATCCCTGTACGATCCCGGATGATTTTCCGTCCGTCCCGCTGCACTGGCAGGATACCATGGAGATCATCTACATCAAAAAAGGACGGGGCACGGCGCAGGCGGACCTGTCTGTTTTTGAAGTCCAGGCAGGTGATATTATCCTTGCACCGCCCGGACATCTCCACGGGTTAAGGCATCTGCACGGGTTTCGGATGGAATATGAAAATATTATTTTTGACATGACCTTTTTGGGAAGCGGCGTGATCGACCTGTGCAGCCAGAAATATCTGATCCCCCTGCTGAGAAATGAATTGCATCTGCCTCTGCGCATTACCCCGGCAGATGCATGTTATGATAAGCTCTCCGCTTGTCTCGACAATGCCGACATGCTGTGCGGCCTCCGTCCGGTCGGCTATGAGCTGGAAGTCAAGGCGGATATGATGAAATTATTTTCCATTTTGCTGCGGATGGCAGCCCCGGCCGAGCAGGAGCATCCGCTCCCCGCGAATATCGACCGGCTAAAATCCATCCTTCATTTTATTGAAGAAAATTATCAGCGGCCCCTCACGGTGGAGGAAGCCGCTGATGTATGCGGTTACAGCGCCAGCCACTTCATGCGCTGGTTCCGCCAGGTGACAGGGACCAGTTTTATCCGCTATCTCAACCGGTTCCGCCTGGAAAAGGCTTTTCTGGAATTGAAGCATACGGATAAAACGGTATTGGAGATCTCCCAGGAAACCGGGTTTGACAATCTCTCCAACTTCAACCGCCTGTTTAAAAAGCAGTTTCTCATGACGCCGAGGGAGCTGCGGGCCGCTCCGTTTCCTTCTTCCTGATCAGAAAAAGCGTTCCACCACTTCGGCCACTCCATCATGGTCGTTATCATGCTCCGTCACAACATTTGCCACTGTTTTTACACCTTCCGGCGCATTTTTCATAGCCACTCCCAGTCCTGCATACTGCAGCATCCGGATATCATTGTAGCTGTCGCCGCAGCAGACCATCCTCTCTCTGGGAAAATCCAGCGCCCGAAGCAGATATTTGAGGCCATATGCCTTATCCACATTTTTCGGACTGATCTCCAGATAAAACGGCTCGGAATGAAACACCTGTGCCTCGTGGCAGTATTTCTGAAAAATCAGAGGTTCTACTTCATCCAAAAGCTCCGGGTCTCCGGTCAGGATACACTGGTTCACGGATGCATTGCCGCGCAGAAAATCCCCTTCCGGCCCCTTAAGGTATTCTATCGGCATCCCGCTGATCCCGGATTCCAGTTCCAGATATTGATCCGGCTGCGTCCCGGCCAGGATCACGCCCTCCCCGTAGGCCGCCATCCCGATGCCGTGCTCCAGGGCATCCTTCTTAAGCCGCAATGGAATCGCACGCGGGAGCCGTTTTTCAAACATGCATTTTCCGGTTTTCAGATCAATGATCTTTCCTCCGTTAAAGGTCAGAAGATAGCTTCCATATCTCTCCAGCTCAAATGCCCTGGCGATGGGAAGTACGCCCTCAGGCGGCCTTCCGGAAGCCAGAACCACCTTCACCCCTTTTTTCTGGATCCGGATCACTGCCTCCCGTGTCTCATCCAGTACTTCTTTTTTTGAATTTGTTGCCGTTCCGTCAATATCCAGGACCAGTAACCCGTAATCCATAAATTCCCCTTCTATAATCCCATTTTCAGATACGCTTCTCTTGTTTCATCCGGGACCATGCTTCCGCCGGTCGCCCATGCGATGTGAACCGCATTCTTCATTTTATCTGTAAGTCCCATTTTTTCGATATACGCCTTCAATTCCTCCGGACGGATCAGCGCCGCAAACGCCGCGCAGGAACTCGGTTCAATAAAGATCTCCTCGCTTGAGAGCAGGCCGCGCATCAGGTCATACAGCTTCCGGTCCTCTATGGTCGCGATGCCTGAGAGCATCGGTTCCACTACCTTTCCGACAAATGCCGACGGGCGTCCCACAGCCAGTCCGTCCGCATCGGTCCGTCCGTCAATGCCCAGATCCTTCACGCTGACCTGATCCTGCAGACCGGTTGCCATTCCCAACAGCATACAGCATGCGTGCGTTGGCTCCGTAAAGAAGCAATGTACATTGTCTCCGTAGATTTCCTTTACGCCATAGGTCACTCCGCCCGGCGCGCCTCCGATCCCGCATGGGATATAGAGAAACAGCGGATGCTCGCTGTCCACCGGGATATCCAGTGCTTCGATCTGCGCTTTCAGCCGTTCTCCGGCAACGCTGTATCCCAAAAACAGGTTTTTGGAATTTTCATCGTCTACAAAATAACTCATTTCATCTGCCTCAGAATTTTTCCGCCCTTCCTCTACGGCCGCGCAATAATCATCGGCATATTCGATCACCTCAACTCCGCGGCTTCTCAGCAGATCTTTTTTCCACTGCTTCGCGTCGGCAGACATATGGACGATCACCCGGAATCCCAGCTTTGCGCTCATAATGCCAATACTCATTCCCAGGTTTCCGGTGCTCCCCACCTGCACGGTATGCTTCCCGAAAAATTCCTGGAATCCTGGTTCCGCCAGAATGCTGTAATCATCTGTCTCTTTCAGCATCCCTGCTTCCAGCGCCAGATCCTCCGCATGCTTCAGCACCTCATAAATGCCGCCTCTTGCCTTTACAGAACCGGATATCGGCAGATGGCTGTCCATTTTCAGCATCAGGCGCCCTTCCACTCCTGCCTGGTATGTATGGTTCAAATAATGTTTCATCTCCGGGATCTCCCGAAGCTCGGATTCAATGATCCCGTTCACTGCCTCCAGCTCCGGGAATACTCTTTTCAGATATGGCGCAAAACGCACAAGCCTGTCGCTCGCATCCCTGATCTGATCCGGATTCACCAGCGTGACGTTCTGCTCTTCCCTGGGAACCAGTCTGTCATTGAGCCAAAACGTTTCTTTCAGCTGTGCCGCATCCCTCACAGCAGGAATTGTATCTATATATTTCTGCAATCTGCTATCCATCTTACTTCTCCTTTTTATCTAAATACCCGTTTCCCGGGTCCATAAATTCTTTTGTTAATTTTCTCACCTGAGGCGCCAGGAAGATCAGGGCCGCAATGTTCGGCAAAATCAAAAGCCCCAGCGCACAGTCCTGGATCGACCAGACCATTTCGATACTGCCAAGGCTTCCCAATATAATGATAAACGGGAACAGAAGCCTGTATGCCACGGCCAGCCCCGGCTTTTTCAGGTAGGTCAGGCTGACATGGCCAAAATACCACTGGCTCATCAGCGACGTACTTGCAAACAGGATCAGGCTGATATAGATCACATACTGCATCCCCGGAAGTACACTTTTAAACGCTGCCGCCGCCAGGGTGGAAGCATTCGTGTGAAATGTATTTGCCCCGGTGATCAGAACGGTAAATCCTGTCGTACTGCAGATCACCATCGTATCGATAAACACCTCGATGACTCCATACAATCCCTGACGTACCGGATGATCCACCTCTGCCGAGGAATGCAGGACAGCCGCCGAGCCCTCTCCTGCTTCGTTGGAATATAGCCCCCGGGCCACTCCGAACCGCATGGCTTCTTTGACCGTAATTCCTGCCAATGCACCTGTTCCTGCCCTGATCGTAAATGCGCCTTTGAGGATCGACGCAAGCATCGCCGGAATCTGTCCTGCATGGAATACCAGCACCAGCAGCCCGCCGACCACATAAATTCCGGCCATGACCGGTACGACCCGCTGGGCCACATGAACCAGTCTTTTGAAGCCGCCCCGGATCACGAAGCTCATGACCGCCGCCAGCACCAGTCCTGTCAGAAGGAACGGCGTCTGGAAAGCCTCATTTACCACATTGGAAATCGTATTGGACTGGATCAATGTCCCTCCGGCATTCTGTATAAAAAGCATCACTGCCACAAAAACGCCGGCCCATTTCCAGTGCATGCCGTATTCTATATAATACATGGGGCCTCCGGCGATATTCCCGTTTTCGTCATGCCCATGGTACTTCATGCCCATGACGATCTCACCGAATTTGGTCGCCATTCCCAAAAATGCCGCGGCCCACATCCAGAATAAAGCTCCGGGTCCGCCTGCCAGGATCGCTGTCGAGACGCCGACAATGTTTCCGCTTCCGACACAGCTTGCGATCGCCGCGCAGAGAGCCTGATAGGAGGAACATTTTTTCTCATCCTCTGCTTCTTTCCGTCCTTTTGAAAGTCCGAAAAAGCCCTTTTTAAGAAGCTTCACAAACTTTAGCTGAACAAAGCCCGTCATGATCGTATAAAAAATGCCCAGTCCGAGGAGGGCCGCCAGAAGCCAGTCCCCCCACAGGAAATCCGCCAGGGTTTTAAACAAATATTCTATTTTCTCCATGGACTGTTCCTCATTTCAGTACGTTGATCCCCTCCGCATCCGGCAATTCCACGTTCATGATCCCTGCCAGCGTCGGAGCCACATCGATCAGGCGGACATTCTCTACATTTCCCGCGGAAATGCCTTCTCCTGCCAGCATGAAAGACGCGCGCATCTCCGGAAATTCTTCATTATATCCATGCTGCGCTTTCTGGGTCAGAGTGGTACGGCAGTATTCCCCGTCCACATCATCGCGCAGCTCATATCCTTTCTCAGAGATCAATACGTAGGATGCATCCGGGAATCCGCCTCTTGTCCGGATCTCTTTTTTATCCGCGACTTTCAGGATCCCGCTTTCCGGGTCTGCTTCCAGACGGTCCATGATCTCTTTCAAACGGGCCGCCGCCTCTTTATCGTTCTCATCCGCCAGACGAACCTCCGCCGTTCCGCCTGCCCTCTGGCTGAACGCTCTCCAGCCTGTTACTTTTCCATTTTCATCCGTATCGATCAGTCCGGCCTGTTTCAGGAGGATATTCGGAGAAATGTTGTGCGTATTATCCAGGGTTCCATGGTCAGATACCACGCAGACAACCAGATGTCCATCGGTGATCCTTTCCGCTTCCCGGATCAGCTCTCCCAGCATTTTATCGATTTTTTCCAGGCTGGCGGCCGCTTCCTTGCTGTAAACTCCATTTTGATGCGCGCTTTCATCAAAGCTCGCAAAATAAGCGGACATAAAAAACGGTTTTTCCGCAGCAGCCGGAGCCAGCTTATTTTTCAGCATCCACAGCGCGGCTTTTCCTCTCTGTGCATCCCCTTCATCCGACAGGTCCAGTCCTCCGGCATAGGTGCCGATCTCCTTTTCCATCTCAGCAATAAGCCCCTGGGGCTTTGCTACCGCATCAATGAATCTGCTGTCGATCCCGGAGCCGTCCCACCAGAATTCCGGCGCGATATAATCCCCTTTTGCGCCTACCGATGTGGGAAATGCTACGCTTGCCGAACAATAGCCGCCGTCCTTCGCCGCCTCCCACAATGTTTTTACCTTATCATTGGCAAACCAGTGCCATGCCCCGAGGTGCTCCCCCGTAGGATCAAAGATCCCGTTATTGACGATCCCATGTGTCGCCGGATTGGTTCCGGTGATCATGCTCTGATGGCACGGATATGTAAATGTCGGAAATACGCTCTTGCTGCCCTCTCTCGCAGTAAGACCGTTTTCCACAAAATAATGTGTAATGTTGGGCAGTGTAACCCCCAGACGCTCCTGTTCAAAAACAAATTCCGGTTTTAACGCATCTACAGAAATAAGCAATACACTTGGCCGCTGATCCGTATTATTTTTCGGTGTACTCATGAATTTATCCATTCCTTTCTTTTGCAATTGTCATTCTCACACCTGCATTTTCAAAGGCTTTCAATTGGCCGGCTGAAACACCGGAATCTGTAATGATCATGGAAACCGCATCAATTCCGCACATTTTCACAAAGGAATTGACTCCCAGCTTGGAACTGTCAGCTACGACGATCGTGCGCTCGGCCGCTTCCATCATTTTATTCTGGACAGAAATCTCATCCATCCTCTGATACGTGATCCCACGTTCCACAGATATCCCGCAAGTAGTAAGAAAGAAGATATCAACGCTGATTTTAGAGAAAATAAGTGCTGCAATATCAGATACAAAGGCTTCTTCATCCGCTCTGTATACCCCTCCTGTCAGGACCAGGGTGATCCCTTCCGCGCCTGCCAGTTCCTGAGCCACAGCAAAGGAATTTGTCACGACTGTCAAAGAGCGGAATCTGGCTTTCACTGCTTTTGCAAGGAAAAGCGATGTTGTCCCCGAATCCAGCGCGATCACCTGGCCCTCACGGATATAATTCACGGCTTCCCAGGCAACCGCCTCTTTATTCTGAAAGTTTTCATCCCTTCTCATACGAAAAGACGTATATGCCATATTTTTCTCCTGAGGCGCTTCTGCCTTCATCGCTCCGCCCCGGATCCGCCTCAGCATGCCTTTGGCTTCCATATTCTCCAGATCTCTTCTTATGGTTTCCCTGGATGTCTGCAAAGCATCGCATAACGCAATCGTCCGCACGCTTCCTTCTCGTTCCAGTAAATTATAAATCTCTTCATATCTTTGCTCTGATAACATCTATTTTGTCTCCTTTTATATGTCAAATCCGATTTTCGAGTTTTATCATATCATAACTTTACACATTTTGCAACATATTTTTTGCATTTTAACACAGAATTACACATATCTACTTATTATATGCATTTTAAAATTTATTAAATTACACATTTTTACAATATTTTGCACATTTTTACTTGACATTACACAAAAATACAACTATACTATGAATTGTCAAATCCATTTCAAATAAAAAGGAAAACGAGGTAAATGAATATGTCTCAACAAGCAAAAGGGAAAATTGATAAAAAATGGATTTCGTTTGGAATCCTGATGCTGGGAGCCGGAACGATCTATAAGCTTGGATTTTTAAAGGATGCTTTTTACGTACCCATGCAGGAATTTATGGGCTTATCCCATACGCAGATCGGAACTGCCATGAGTGTTGCCGGCCTGATCTCCACCTTCGGCTTCCTGGCTTCCATCTATCTGACGGACCGTGTTTCCAAAAAGATTATGATTCCCCTGTCCCTGATCAGTATTTGTGTATGCGGAATCTGTCTTTCCACCTTCCCGTCCTATCCTGTATTTCTTTTCATCTACTGCCTGCTTGCCATCTGTGCGGACATGCTGTACTGGCCTACCATGCTCAAGACCGTCCGGCTTCTCGGCAATGCAGATGAACAGGGACGTATGTTCGGTATTATGGAAGCCGGCCGCGGTTTGATGGATACGATCATTGCATTCGGCGCACTCGGGATTTTCTCCGCGCTTGGAAGCACGGCAACAGGACTGAAAATGGCGATCCTGTTCTATTCGATCGTTCCCGGCGTCATCGGTATTGTGATGTATTTCCTGTTGGAGCCTGACGAAGCTCCCGCCGAAAATACCGCAACAGAGAAGTCTGCCAGCGCAAATAAGCGTGCCTGGGAAGGGGTCATGCGTGCTTTAAAGAATAAAAATATCTGGCTCGTGTCATTTAACGTATTTTTTGTATACAGTGTTTACTGCGGACTGACCTATTTTATTCCCTTCCTGGAAGAGGCATATGCGCTTCCGGCCGCACTGGTCGGGGTTTATGGCATTATCAACCAATATGGTTTAAAAATGCTCGGAGGCCCGATCGGCGGTTTCATCACTGACAAGGTCCTTCACTCCGCCACAAAATATCTCCGGATCGCCTTTGTGATTGTCGGTGCAATTTTAGTTGTATTCTCCCTGCTTCCTCATCAAAGTATGGGAATCATGCTTGGCATGACGATCACTCTGTGCATCAGTGCCTGTGTCTACAGTATGCGCGCAATCTTTTTTGCGCCGATGGATGAGGTCAATGTTCCCCGTGAGATCACTGGTTCCGCAATGTCCATGGGATCCTTTATCGGATATCTGCCCGGCGCATTCATGTATGCCGTATACGGCGGTATCCTGGATAAATTTGAAGGACTCGCAGGCTACAGGATCGTTTATATCATAATGGCTGTTTTTGCAGCCGGCGGATTTTTGCTGAGTACCTATATTCTGAAAACCATAAAAAAAGAAAAGGAAAGATAATACAGAAAGAGGCTGCCGGAAATGCTGTTTATCCACGATATACTGTGGATAACCGCCATTTCCCGGCAGCCCTTTTTATTTTTATGAAACCGCGTCCCCCCGCTCTGTGACAAGCCGGTATCCCACCGACTCTACCCGGCGCGCCAGGCAATCCCTGCACTCTGCCGCTTCCTCTCCGGTACAGATCTTATTGTCGTACAGGTCATACTGCTTCCGGTTCTTTACCGGAGACAGATTGGGCATCACCACATTGGCTCCGGCCAGCAGCCCTTTTTCCCGGCCCCGGGGATCCAATGTTCCCAGCGCGGTGGTTGCGGGGAGCAGTACCTTCGGCAGCAGGATCCGGATCACCGACAATAAAAACAGCGTCAGATCCACGCTCCCCGCTTCCTCCTCCGCAAACGGTGTTTCATGATGCGGAATAAACGGTCCGATCCCCACCATCTCCGGCTGCAGCTCTTCCAGAAAACACAGGTCCTCTGCCAGCTCTGCACTGGTCTGGCCCGGAGAGCCTACCATGAAACCGGCGCCCACCTGGTATCCCAGTGCTTTCAGATCCCTCAGACAGCGCTTCCGATTGGCAAGCGTCAGATTCTCCGGGTGCAGCTTCCGGTAGTGCGCTTCATCCGCCGTCTCATGCCGCAGCAGATAACGGTCCGCCCCGGCCTCCCGGAACCTCCGGTAGCTTTCAAAGGATCTTTCCCCGATGGACAGGGTCAGGGCGCAGTCCGGATAGCGTGTCTTGATCTCCCGGATGATCTCCGTCACCTTTTCATCTGTAAAAAAAGGATCCTCCCCGCCCTGGAGCACGAAGGTCCGGAATCCCAGCCCATATCCGTTCTCACAGCAGTCCAGGATCTCCTCCCGGCTCAGACGGTATCTTTTGGCATGCGGATTTTGGCACCGTATCCCGCAGTAATAGCAGTTATTTTTGCAATAATTGGTAAACTCGATCAGCCCTCTGGTAAAGACCTTATCTCCGTAATACAGCTTACGGAGCCGGACTGCTTCCTGCGACAGCCCGGCGCGTACTTCGGGATCGCCGGACGCTTCCAGAAGCTCTTCGTACTCTTCCCTGGCCAGAGTGTGATCACGTATCAATTTTTCCGTCAGAATCACGCGTTCTTCTCCTTTTTGTTTCCATCAGTGCTCAAAAAATATGTTCCTTCGGGTTTTCATCCTCAAATTCGAACACGCACCGCTCAAATGCATTGATCACATGGGTATCCTGATATTTATCATACCGCTTGTGGTTTCTTCCATAGGACATATGTACGTGCCCGTGGAGGAAAAATTTGGGACGGTATTTCTCGATCAATGTCTTAAATACCTGAAAACCCTGATGCGGCAAATCCCGCCCGTCATTTAACTGATAGGCGGGCGCATGAGTGACCAGGATATCAAAGCCCCCATGACGAAACAGCTTGAACCACAGCTTCGCGGCCCTGCGCTTCATCTCCCGCTCCGTGTACTGATGCTGCCCGGAGCAGTAGCGCATGGAGCCGCCCAGCCCGAGGATCCGCACCCCTTCATGGACATAGATCTGATCCTCAATGCAGATACAGCCCTCCGGCGGAATGCGTTCATATTTGCTGTCATGGTTCCCGTGTACATACAGAACCGGTACGGAAGAAAGAGTCACCAGGAAGGAAAGGTAATTCGGATCCAGATCCCCGCAGGAGATGATCAGGTCGATCCCGTCCAATTTGCCTTTTTCGTAAAAATCCCACAGATACTTGGACTCTTCATCCGCGATCGCCAGTATCTTCATACGTCAGTTAACCTTCCTTTTTCTGTACTCCCTGCTGCTCAATGACAGGTTTTGCCTCTTCCTTCAGCTCTTCCTTTTTCGGAATGGAACCGATCACATTCTCTGCCAGCCAGTCCATGGTCATGATCTCCTCCGGCGCCAGGATCCGGTCCGGTTCTCCCTGCACGATCCCTGTCTGGGAATACAAAATTCCGGAAAACGGGTTAAACAGATCGGAACTGATGGTCGCCCTCAGCAGTTCAACCAGGCGCTTTGTTCCGATCGGAAGGTTCTTGGAGCAGATCACGTCGATCACCCCTGACGACATGCCCCACCAGTAGTTGATGGCCTTGGTAGATGCCGGGTTGTCGTCATATTTCCAGGTTCCGTCCATGATCGTCCGGATCAGCCTTTCGTAAAACTTGCCCCAGTGCCACAGCGGCATGGCAAGATTCCGCATCCAGCCGCCTTCCTGGTGGTAGAGTCCGTAGAACCGGGATGCGTCTTCCGGGATCACCATATCCCGTCCGGATATACAGGAAGACCCGTTGCTCCTGATCTTTTCATCAATGTCCACGTCCTTCAAGGTGGACCATTCCAGAAATACCTCCGCCCGCGGGTTGATCATCTTTGCTCCCAGGGCAAACGCATTGATATTTGCAATGGAGCCGCAGATCGGATAATCCGCGATATAGGTCATACGGTTGTTTTCCGCCATCGCCCCGGCAATGGCTCCCATCAAAAACTTTGCCTCATGCATCCGTGAATAATATGTACGGATATACCGATGAGACGTGTTCAGGGAGCAGTTCAGGATCCGGATCTCCGGATTGGCGATGGCCGCCTTTACGCTTGCCTGTACGAAGGACGGCGTGGTCGTAAAGATCAGGTTGCAGCCGGAATCAATGGCCTCCGCCAGCAGAACTTCGATATTTTCCAGGGTCGCATTCTCATAGCTGACCGTCTGCACCTCGTCCGAAAATGCCTGCTCCAGATGCAGCCGTCCCAGCTCATGGGCATAGGCCCACGCCGAGGTTCCCGGTGTCTTTTCATAGATAAACGCGATCTTGAGCTTCGGCGTACTCAGCGGCAGGAGGATGCTTAAGAGCGGCTTCTTTTCCTCATTGGGCTTCATCTTCAGGTCCACCACCTGCTCCTCCTGGAGCAGTTCAAATTCCTCCCAGCTCTTTGTCATCAATTCCTTCAATTCGCTGGTCGTCTTCTCGTCGATATCCTCGTATCCATATAATGTGATGAATGCCAGAAACGCGTCTCCTGCAGTGATCCTCAGTTTGCTCCCGCCCTGCGCCTGATACTCCCCGGAAAACCTGGAATATATGGAGCTGAATTTCAGCAGCTCATCCTTCGTCCATTCCTCCTCCGGCTCTTTCCCGACTGCCTCCTGCAGCTTCGCGAAGCTGCCCTCCTGGGAAAACCAGATATAGTTAATGGGCGCACACCGGTAAAAATCCAGAAATTCATAGTATATTTTATTTTCCTTTTCCTCCGTGCGCTTCGGGATGATCCGTGTGACATTGCCCGGAATGGACACAACGCCGAAATATTTCATAACGCTGACCCGCTTATTCCCTTCCTCCACGTAGAACTTGTTCATATATTCATATGCCTTGATCGGCTCCCGGATTCCTTCCTCCACATGGCTGGTGCTTAAAGAAGCCCATTTGGAAGCAAACTCCGTAGTCTCACGCAGGATCGGCATAAAATTTCCCGCAAAGGAGTTGCTTCTTCCGGCGGTTTTCGTCCCCACGATCTGGTCCGCGGGAATCTGTACCAGCCCGAGGGGCATTTCCGAATAAGAGCCCTTCTCCGGCATAAAATCATCCAAAACCTGCAAAGTCGGCCTCACGCCGCGGAGCATCCGCGACTGAAAGTCTTTTTTTCCCAATCGATACGCCTTGCTGTAATCTTCACTTCCCATAATGCCCTCCTACGCTTCCATTGAAAAGCTGCATCTGCATCATCCCCCGGGCCGTCCGTCCAGGCGGACAGACAGAATCCGGTCAGTTACTTTCTTTTAGAACAAATCTTCCAAGTATAACCTTCTTTCTTCAATCGAATCTGTATGTTATCACTTTGCTTCTGTTCTGTCAAGCAAAAATCGATTCTTTATTTTCCGCCCTTTCCTGCTTATTAAATTCTTACGGTGATTCGGATTTTTTCTGCGCTTCTGTCTCTCCTGTTCCCCCCTTCTTACGCCGGTTTCTTCTTACCAGCAGGACGATCCCCGCAAGCACCAGGCACACGGCTGCTCCGATCCCGACTCCGATCAGAACCCGCTTCCTGCGCTGCTGCTGCCGCTTCTGTTCTGCTTCCTGCGCCTTCTTTTGGGCAGCCTCCTCCAGCTCCTTCTGCATTCTCAGCACTTCCTCATCGGATTCCTGATCCCGGAACTCGCTCAGATCCAGTTCATTCTCCATCAGCATCCGGATCATATCCTGCCCCTCCTGATTGGGATGCAGTCCGTCAGACTGGGTCAGGTCCTCAATCCCCGAGTCAAAGAGATCCACCACCTGATATCCATATTCCTCCGCATACTTCCATATGATCTCATTCATGCCGGAGATCACACTCTCTACCACCGCGTTCAATGTACCGGGCAGTTCCCGCCCTTTCATCGGATTATAGATCGTTGTAACCGCGATCTGCGCGTCCTCTCTGCGGCACAGGGCAATCGTGTCCATGGCAAGCACCCATTGATCCTCAAACGAGGAGTAATCCCAGCTTCCTATCGCCGAAGCAATGTTCATCAGGAGAAGGGGATTTTCCGCAATCCCGTCCTGCAGGGCTGCCAGAGCTTCATCCGCCGTGTAAAAACGGGTCTGATTGTTCAAGATCTCCCTGGACACCTTTTTAAATTCATTCATCAGGTCATTGGAGCCGATCGTCAGTGTGATCAGCTCCGCCTGCGAAAGCATCTGCTGAACATCCGGCTCCAGAAGCATTGTCGAATTGAGCTTTTTTGTCGTCAGCCCGTTTTTCGTAAACCGGCTGATCCAGACGTCTCTTCCACTGACTTTATGGAGGTCACCGGCGATCAGGATTGGATAGCTCGTAACCTCCGATTCCCCTGCTCCATAATATCCGTTCGGGATGCTGTCCCCCAGAGCGATATACCAGACCGGGCCGTCCTTTTCTGTTCCTGCGCTCTGAATCTCCTCTTCTGCCGATACACGCCCTCCCATAAGCATGACGCAAATCAGAAAAACCGCGCTCATCCATATCCATTTTGCCCTGCGTACATATCCAGGCAATTCCATACGCTGCATGATTTCATCCTTCCTTTCCCTCAGTAGCCTCTTTTCTATCGTAACACAACTCCCCCTTCTGTGTATACAATAAATTATATCCAGTGGAGCTGCCTTTATAGCAAAATCATTCTTCATGGTGACGGGTGTGAAATAAAAAGCGAAGTTTTGTTATTGCTAAAGGTCTTAGGAGTGTCTATAATAACAGTAAGAAGAATACCAGAAGACTTGGATGGTATCATTTTTGAAAGGAGCGTTTTGCCATGACATTGATGCAGGAGCAGGCTATGGATTTGATAAAAAAGATGTCTGATGAAAAGATTTATTATCTGATTCATTTACTGGAAGATTTTGTAGAGCCATCAACGCTTTATAGTACTGAACCGACCGCTTCGCAAAGGGCATATCAGAATTTGCAAAAATTCAGGCATAGAGGTACTGTGGAGAGGGATTATAAAGCAGAATTATGTACTGCATTGGAGGAAAAGTATGAGGGCATTAATTGATACAAATGTTTTACTTGACTTTTTGCTTGGTAGAGAACCGTATTTCAGTAATGCTGACAGGATTATCAAGCTGTGTGCAGATAAAAAAATACAGGGTTTTATGGCTGCACATTCCATTCCCAACATGTTTTATATTTTAAGAAAAGATATGACTGAAGAAGATAGAAGGGAGATGCTACTTAATCTTTGCGATATTTTTGCGATTGAAGGTATTGATTCAGCCAAGATAGTAGCAGCATTGAAAAACAGTGCCTTTAAGGATTTGGAAGATTGTCTGCAAAGTGATTGTGCCAAAAGAATAAGAGCGGATTATATTGTGACGCGTAATATAAAAGATTTTGCAATTTCAGAAGTTCCAGCTATTTTGCCAGAGGATTTTTTGAAGATAGTACAGTTCTAATTCGTAAAAATACAATTTAGGGTGTTCTGTTGGTTCAGAGCACTCTTATTTTATTTCCCACATGGAGAACATAAGAATCTTCCACGGAACTGCCCTGCCAGATAAGGAAGAATAAAGTAATAAACCTCCCCCATTTTTCATACATTGTAAAAACAAGGTTTGCAGGGGGATTTTCTTGAAAGATTATATTGAAGAACGAGCCGTAGAAATCGCCAATTATATCATAGAAAGCAACTCCACTGTACGGCAGACGGCAAAGAAGTTTGGGATCAGCAAAAGTACGGTACATAAAGATGTTACCGAGCGGCTCCTTCAGATCAATCCTGCACTTGCGGCGCAGACCCGCAGGGTGCTAGACACGAACAAATCCGAACGGCATATCCGGGGCGGACTTGCTACCAGAGAAAAATATCTGCACTTAGAACATCGGTAAAATGAAAAGAGCGTGGAACTTGCTTTGTGTTCTGCGCTCTTTCTCATGATACATGATTCTGTACTGCCATAAGGGTTCCGGCCGATCTGCCTGGTGACCGTCCAAAATCCATACGGCAGCCCTTTCAT
>CATLCV010000034.1 GCA_949893755.1 uncultured Lachnospiraceae bacterium
AGGTCTGGCCGCTCACCCGAATCGTACTCAGGACACGGTAGAAGGGCGTTTTCACAAAATCCCGGATCTCCCGCTCCCTGCGCACCACCATCCCCAGCACGCAGGTCATCACCCGGCCCACAGAAATCGCCGGCCGGTCCTTCGCGCGGAGATAATTGGAAACACTGTCCCCGTATTTTAAGGTCAGCAGACGGGAAAAGTTGATTCCCATCAGATAATCCTCTTTTGCGCGCAGGTAAGCGGAGGCGCTTAAGTTGTCGTATTCCGACAGATCCTTTGCCTCCCGGATCCCCCGCAGGATCTCCTCCTCGGTCTGGGAATCGATCCATACCCGCCTGCGCTCCTTTCCCTGCACATGGGCTTCCTGCTCCACCAGCCGGTAGATGTATTCCCCTTCCCGCCCGGAGTCGGTGCACACATAGATGCGCTCCACATCCTCCCGGTTCAAAATCCCGCTGACGGTCCGAAACTGCTTCTCCACAGCCGGGATCACCTCATACCGGAACTCCTCCGGCAGAAAAGGCAGAGTATCCAGACTCCACCTTTTCAATGCAGGGTCATATTCGCCCGGGTAGCTCATCGTCACCAGATGCCCGACGCACCAGGTCACGATGGCGTCCTCCGCCTCCAGATAGCCGTCACCGCGCCGTACATTTAATTTTAAAGCCTTGGCAAATTCCTGTGCAACACTTGGTTTCTCTGCTATATATACTGCTTTCCCCATAGATTTATACTACCCGTTCCTTAATTATGATCAATCCGTATCTGCTCCGTACCCTCGCAGATACGACTAGAATCTCCGGACTGCGCCGATTCCCGGGGATCATCCTTCCCTGCGGAAACGGTACGCCGTCACCGTGTGATAAGCCTGCCCCGCCCTGCAGACAGAACTTGGAAAATTCTCATGATGGACAGCGTCCGGAAAATACTGGGTCTCAAAGCAGACCGCAGCACGGTACGGATATACCGCCCCGTCTTTTCCGGTTTCCTGGTCCAGGAAATTGCCTGTATACACCTGAATGCCTGGCAGATCTGTATACACGTCCATGACGATACCGCTTTCATGTGCGGCCGCCTCCGCTACTTTACCAAACTTTCCGCCATTTTTCAATACCCAGTTGTGGTCATAGCCCCTTCCCAGACGGATTGCTTCAAAGTCAGAGTCGATCTCGTCGCCGATCACACGCCCGTTCCTAAAATCCATGGGTGTGCCTGCCACGTCCATGAACTCCCCCGTAGGGATGGAATCCGCGTCTGTCAGGGTAAATGCGTCCGCATCCAGGGTCACCTCATGAGAAAGGATGTTTCCGCTGTCATGTCCGTTCAGATTAAAATAGCTGTGGTTTGTCATGTTGATGACCGTATCCGCATCCGGAACCGCGTCGTATGTAAACCGGAGCTCATTCTCCTCTGTCAGGGTGCAGGTGATCTTCATATCCAGCGCCCCGGGAAATCCCTGGTCCCCGTCCGGACTGTGCAGCAGGAAGGTCAAATGATCGTCCGCAGTCTCGGCCGCTTCCCAGAAACGCTTGTTATAGACGTCCGGTCCGCTGTGCAGATTGTTGCTGTTCTGATTGGCTGTCAGGGAAACGGTCACGCCGTTCAGTTCAAAGGAAGCCCCTCCGATCCGGTTCGCGTTGCGTCCCACCGGCGCGCCGATGGATTCTGTGCCTGCCTCATATCCGGCTGCATTTTCATAACCCAATACCACGTCCCGAAGCCGGCCTTCCCGGTCCGGCACAAACAGCCGCACCAGCGAAGCGCCGTAATCCGTAAATTCCGCCGACATCCCGGCATCATTCGTCAAAGTGTACAGCTTTGCTTCCTTCCCGTCCTTTACTGTTCCAAATGTACTGATCTTGATTGGTCTCATCTGTTTTCCTCCGATACTTCTTTTATCTGTTATTTTCTCCTTTTGATCTGAACAACGGGCACCGCGTCACGCAGCCTGGACAAAAGGGACTTCTTTTCCTCGATCCGTTCCGGCCGTTTCGCATGGAGCGCTTCCTTCATGAAGATCTCCTGGGCGCAGATCTTCCGCTCCCCGCCCTTCTTTTTCTGATACGTTCCGTCGCTGGTCATGACCCTTGCTTTTACATTGTCCGCAAGCATGATGGCCAGATACCGCACAAGCTGTTTTTTGATGGCCGGGTCGTAGATCGGGCAGGCCACCTCCACACGCTTTTCCGTGTTCCGGGTCATCATGTCCGCAGAGCCGATGTACACCTTCTTCTCATCCCCGGATCCAAAGACAAATACTCTGGGGTGCTCCAGGTAACGGCCTACGATGCTGGTCACGGTGAGGTTCTCCGTTTCTCCCGGAATGCCCGGCAGCACGCAGCAGATCCCCCGCACGATCAGGTCGATCTTCACGCCGGCCCTGGACGCCTCCGCCACCTTCCGGATAAAATCAATGTCCGTAACGGAATTCATTTTCATCAGGACTCTTCCCGAGGTTCCTTTCTTGATCTCCTCATCAATCAGCATCAGCACCTTCTGCTTTAAGCTGGTGGGGGACACGATCAGATGCTGGTATGCGCCGTGGAGGTTGCTGATGGCCATATTTTTGAAAAAGACCGCCGCGTCCTCCCCAATGGCCTGGTTGGCTGTCATGAGAGAAAAGTCGGTATACATTTTCGCCGTCTTTTCGTTGTAGTTGCCGGTCCCGATCTGGGTGATATAGCGGATCTCGTTCCGGCTGCGGTAGGTGATCAGGCAGATCTTGGAGTGGACCTTGTACCCCTCGAAGCCGTAGATCACGCGGCAGCCCGCCTCTTCCATGCGCTCCGCCCAGTCGATGTTGTTCTGCTCGTCAAACCGTGCACGCAGCTCGATCAGGGCTGTAACCTCCTTGCCGTTTTCCGCGGCGGCGCACAGATATTCCACCAGCCTGGTCTTCTTCGCCAGCCGGTAAATGGTGATCTTGATGGTCATGACATCGGGATCCACCGACGCTTCACGGATCAGCTGCAGGAACGGCTCCATGCTCTCATAAGGGTAGGAAAGCAGGATGTCCCGGCGCTTCACCTGGGCCATCACACTGCCCTCCGCCACCGATGCCGACGGCTGGGGAACAAAGGTCTCATCCGTCAGGGAGCGTTTCATGGAATCCGGCACCTTCTCGATCACAGAGAACACGAAATCCAATGTCATAGGCATCTTGGTCCGGAAAATGCACTCCTGGGTGATGTTGAACTTCTCACAGAAAAACTTTTCCATCTCTTTTCCAAGGGGGCTTGCCACCTCCAGGCGGACCACTGCCATCCTCCTCCTCTTGTGCAGGGCTTTTTGCATCACGAAACGGAAGTCGTCATTGTCCGCATAGGAATCATCGTCCGGAGAGATGTCGGCATTTCTTGTGACACAGATATAATTTTTATCAGACACCTGGTACTGGCCGAAGATCAGCTCCATGTATTCCAGGATCACCTTCTCCATGCGGATGTAGCGCACGTCATGTCCCGGAAGGTACACGATCCTGGGCACAAACTGGGGAATCGGTACGATTCCCATCATGGTCCGGTCTTCCAGCTTGAGATTCGCCACAACGTAGACTTCCTTATTCAGCAGATGGGGGAACGGATGGTTCACGTCCACGATCTGCGGGGAAAGCACCGGCAGGACCTGTTCCTTGAAATATTTTTTGATAAATTTCTTTTCCTGGGGCTCCAGCTCTTTGAAGCCCATACTGCTGATCCCATAGGTGGAAAGCTGCTTCTTGATCTCCGAATAGGTCTTATCCCGCTCCTTGTAAAGGGGCGCCACCGCGCCGTAGATTGCCTTGAGCTGCTCCCCCGGCGTCATCCCGGATTTCAGATCCACCTTTTTGTTGTCCACGGCCGCCATATTTAAGAGGTTGCCGACCCGGATCATAAAAAATTCGTCCAGGTTGCTGGTAAAGATGGAGACGAACTTCATCCGCTCCAGAAGCGGCACGCTCTCGTCCCGTGCCTCCTCCAGGACCCGCTGGTTAAACCGCAGCCAGGACAATTCCCTGTTTTGTGTGTAGCTCATTTTTTCCTTGCTCATCTTCTTTTCCTCCTGGTTTTGTAACCAATTTGCGTAGCAAATTGATTGCCTCCTGCATGTAACCACTTGCATAGCAAGTGATTGCGTGTCCGCCATCTGCGAAGCAGATTTTTAATGCGGGCAATTCCCGTATCGTTTTTTCATACGATGTGTGGAATCTATCGCTCCAGATATTCCGTCAGGCGGTCATATTCCCGCGCCATCAGGTGATAGCCGTGCTCGTAAAAGCCTGTCAGGATCTCTGCGTTGCGCTCCAGCCGGGACACCGTTTTCACCTGGGGCCGCAGGACGAAGATCCTGCCTTCCTCTTCCAGGCGTTCGATCTGTTCCATCGTGCGGTTATAATACAGGCTCCTTGTCATGATGGCCCTCAGCAGAGCAGGATAAGACCGGTACGCCTCCCGGTAGACCCTTGCCATCCCCTTGGACACCCTCTTTTTCCGGTATCCCGGATTCCGGGTCAGGATCACCACGATCTTCCGGTTCCCATAGGTCAGCGCCCGCTGGATGGGCACCGAATCCGCCAGGCCGCCGTCCAGATAGGGAACCCCGTCCACCCTCACGATGGGGGTCAAAAGCGGCATGCTGCAGGATGCCCTGCACAGCTTCATCAGCCTCGCCCTGTCCTGCCGTTCATCCAGATATTCCGCCTTTCCGGTGAGGCAGTTCGTCGCCACGATCTCACACTTCATCTCCGACTGAAAATACGTCTCAAAATCAAAGGGAAAGGTCTCATTGGGATAGGTGTCAAAGATCATATCCATATTCATAAGGCTTTTTTCCCTGATCACCTTCCGGAATCCGTGGACATAATCATCCTTTTTGTCTGTCAGGATCATACAGTCCCTTGTCCTTCCGGGCTGCCTCGACACATAATCCACCGCGTTGCAGGAGCCTGCGGACACGCCGATGACGTGGGATGTATACAGTTCCTGCTCCATCAGATAATCCAGGACTCCCGAGGTAAATACCCCTCTTGTCGCCCCGCCCTCCAGGATCATTGTTGCTTTCTGCATATTAAAACCTCGCTTCTGATCATTTTACTGTTTTATTCTCTCTTCGTTTTTTATCTGCAAGACGCCTCTTTTCTTATGTAGGATTCAGGATCCGCTGTCAGGATCCGCAAAAAACATCTGACGCCTCCTGACTCGTCTGTATCTGTTTTTTTCTGCTGATCCTGAATCAATTTCTTCCAATTATAGCACACAATCCTTCCTTTAAGTAGACCTTTTTATTGAAATTGTAAATGGCACGATGATTTTCCTTGAAAAACAAAAGGTTTTATGTATAATATAGAGGAAGTGACAGTAAAACATGCGGGCGGATCCCGCCTGATAAAGATTTAGAAAAGCAGAGGGTTTACAGTATGATCAGTGCAAATAATATTACGTTAAGAGTCGGAAAAAAAGCATTATTTGAAGATGTGAACATCAAGTTCACCGAAGGAAACTGCTACGGCATCATCGGCGCCAACGGCGCGGGAAAGTCCACCTTTTTGAAGATCCTGTCCGGGCAGCTCGAGCCGACCAACGGGGAGATCGCCATCACCCCGGGAGAGCGTCTCTCCTTCCTGCAGCAGGACCAGTCCAAATACGACGAATATCCCGTATTGGACACGGTCATCATGGGAAATGCACGCCTTTATGAGATCATGAAGGAAAAGGACGCCATCTACGCGAAAGAGGATTTTACCGATGAGGACGGGATCAAGGCCAGCGAGCTGGAAGGGGAATTTGCCACCATGAACGGCTGGGAGGCGGAATCTGACGCTGCCGCCCTGCTGAACGGCCTGGGGATCGATACGGAGCTGCATTACAAAGCCGTGAAGGATTTGACCGGTCCGGAGAAGGTCAAGGTGCTGCTGGCCCAGGCATTGTTCGGCAATCCGGATATCCTGCTGCTGGACGAGCCGACCAACCATTTGGACCTGGATGCCATCGCATGGCTGGAGGAATTTTTGATCAATTTTGAAAATACAGTGATCGTGGTTTCCCATGACCGTTATTTCCTGAACAAGGTCTGCACCCAGATTGCGGACATCGACTACGGCAAGATCCAGCTCTACGCCGGAAACTATGACTTCTGGTATGAGTCCAGCCAGCTCATTATCCGCCAGATGAAGGAAGCGAATAAAAAGAAGGAAGAAAAGATCAAGGAGCTGCAAGAATTTATTTCCCGGTTCAGCGCCAACGCGTCCAAATCCAAGCAGGCTACATCCAGGAAGCGTGCCCTGGAGAAGATCCAGCTGGATGAGATCAAGCCGTCCAGCCGGAAGTATCCTTACATCGACTTCCGTCCGAACCGTGAGATCGGCAACGAGGTGCTGGCTGTGGAAGGGCTTTCCAAGACCATTGACGGAGAAAAGGTCCTGGACAACCTGACCTTCACGCTGGGCCACGATGACAAGGTAGCTTTTGTGGGCAGCAATGAGCTTGCCAAGACGGTCTTGTTTAAGATCCTGATCGGCGAGATGGAGCCGGACGAGGGAACCTACAAGTGGGGGATCACCACCTCCCAGGCGTATTTCCCGAAGGATTTCGGAGAGGAATTTGACAGCGATTACACCATCACGGAATGGCTCACCCAGTATTCCGAGAACAAGGATGTCACCTATGTCCGCGGTTTCTTAGGCCGGATGCTGTTCGGCGGAGAGGACGGCGTGAAAAGGCTGAAGGTACTTTCCGGAGGAGAAAAGGTGCGGTGCCTGCTGTCCAAGATGATGATCTCCGGCGCCAATGTACTGCTCTTCGACGAGCCCACCAACCACCTGGATATGGAGGCGATCACGTCGCTGAATAACGGAATGATCAAATTCCCGGGTGTGCTTCTGTTCACCTCCCGGGACCATCAGATCGTCCAGACCACGGCCAACCGAATCATGGAGATCGTACCGGGAGGCAAGCTGATCGACAAGATCACGACCTACGACGAATATCTGGCAAACGACGAGATGGCGAGAAAACGGCATACGTATACGGTACAGGTGGAAGAAGAGGATTAAAAAAGTGTGCGTCCTGACGCGCACTCCTGCCTATTGAATAAAAATGCCCCCGCAGCCGCGGGGGTTTTCTTTATTCCTTCGAATGTCTGATCCCCCACATGCTTGCATCGGGGTGGTTCATTGTACACTCCACCGTTTCACAGGGTCTTTATAATAGACCTTACTCTCTTCCGCGATCACCGGCACTCCATCCTTCACGTCAACGGTGGTCACCGCACAATTCGCCGGAACCTGCCACTTCCAGAAATCCGCAGCATTCAGATTCCCCCGGATATGGTTCAGCAGCGCGGTCATAGCGGCGCCGTGTGTGGACAGCAGGATCTGCTTCCCCTGCAGCTCCTGATTTTCACACAGCTCTTTTAAGAATTGTCCGGTCCGCTCCATAATGTCCGCTATACTCTCCCCGCCCTTTGCCGGGACAAAATTCCCCGTATCGATAAAGAATTTTTTGAACGCTTCACTTTCCGGCGCTTTTTCTTTTCCGCTGATGCACATGCCCTCATATTCTCCGAATCCCATTTCCTTGATTCCGTTGGATTCGATGAGAGGGATCTCCCTGCCCGCCAGTATGATCTCGGCCGTTTCACGCGCCCGGACCAGCGGGCTTGTGTAAGCCAGGTCAAAGGGAATATCCTTCATTCCCTCCGCTGTCTCGCGTGCCAGGTGCCTTCCGTATTCATTCAACGGAATATCCGAGAAGCCCTGTACCCTGCGTGCCTTATTCCAATCTGTTTCTCCGTGTCGTACAATGTATAATTTCATCTTCTGTCTCCCTTGTCTGCTGATGCTTTCTATTATTCTACACAAACAATCCTCTCACATTTCCATTTATACGAATCATACCACATTTCCATAATATGAACAATTACGTATTGGAACTTCTGCAAAAAAATTTATCCCTACCTGTCTCCAGCAGTGCGAACTAATGTTTGTTTTTGCATAGACAAGCTCTACAATGTATGGTATAATACACAGAACTGAAATACAGGATCAGAAGCTGTAATAAAAAAAGGATGGCATTATGTTTGAAATATCGCAATTTGAAAGTTATAGAGAAGATAATCGCAGAGAAGTCAAAAAGGCAAAGGGCGGTCTCCCTCATTCCTTATGGGATACGTATTCAGCATTTGCGAATTGTTATGGAGGAGTTATTATTCTTGGCGTTTGTGAAAATGAAGATGGGAGCTGGAATACAACAGGATTAAGCAATGAGGCAAAACTTCGGAAGGATTTTTGGGATACGATCAATAATGTCACAAAAGTCAGTGCTAATCTATTAGCAGACGATGATGTTAAGACCTATACGATCGGCAGCGATGCCATCATGGTCATTACAGTACCGCCAGCTGGCAGGGAACAGAAACCTGTTTATATCAATAATGATATTTTTAGGGGCACCTTTCGAAGAAATTGGGAGGGAGATTATCATTGTACACCGAGTGAAGTGCGCGCAATGCTGCGGGATCAGACGGAACAGACGATGGATATGAAAGTGCTGGAGAACTGGTCTCTTGAAGACCTTAACCAGGAAACAATTCAGGCTTATAGAAATATGCACAGAAGCTGGAAGCCTGGTCATGTATGGGGAATGTTAGAGGATGCGGAATATTTGAGAAATATAGGAGCGGCTGCACGCTCAAAAGAAGATGGACAATTACATCCCACAGCAGCCGGAATGCTGATGTTTGGAGATGAATATAATATTGTTCGGGAATTTCCAGAATATTTTCTTGATTATAGAGAAACTCTTGATCCAACAATCCGATGGACGGACCGCCTGCAGTCAAGTTCCGGGGAATGGTCTGGGAATGTATTTGATTTTTACTTCAGAGTCTATAATAAGATTGCAAAAGACATTAAGACTCCTTTCAAGCTGGTGGGTGGAGAAAGGGTAGATGATACTCCTGTTCATAAGGCACTGAGAGAAGCGTTAGCAAATTGTCTGGTGAATACCGATTTTTATTTGCCAAGAGGCGTAGTTATCAAAAAAGGAAATGATAAACTTGTCTTAGAAAATCCGGGATATATCCGTACCGGAAAGATCCAGATGCGAAGAGGCGGTGAATCCGATCCAAGGAATAAGGCTTTAATGAAAATGTTCAATTTGATTAATATTGGTGAACGGGCAGGAAGCGGGGTGCCGGACGTTTTCAAAACGTGGGAAGAGCAGGGCTGGGAGGAACCAATGATCGAAGAACGGTACGGAGATACTGCCAGGACAAGCCTGATCTTATCATTCAATGAAAAACAAGCGAAAAAAACAAGCGAAAAAAACAAGCGAAAAAAACAAGCGAAAAAAACAAGCGAAAAAAACAAGCGGAATAAAACAAGCGGAATAAAACAGACTAGAAAAACCCTGAAAAACAAAGAGAACATATTAGAATATTTACAGAAAAATGGTGATTCAAAAACAGGTGACATTGCGGAATTTCTCAAGCTGAGTGAATCAAGGACAAGAGCTATTTTGAAAGAACTGGTTATTGAAGAAAAAATCATCGCAAACGGTGGAACCAAAAATAAAATTTATTTTTTGAAAAATGCAGATATTTTATAGCATGAAAGGAGCCCTATGAAGATCAGAAAAGCAACCCCGACAGATCTGGACATCCTTCTGCGGCTGTATGACAATGCCCGCAGGTTCATGGCTGCCCACGGCAATCCGACCCAGTGGGGAACCGCCTATCCGCCACGTACTCTTCTGGAATCTGATATTGCGGAAGGCTGCAGCTATGTCTGCGAGGAACAGCAAAAGGTGATCGCCGCATTTTATTACCGGTTCGGCGAAGAGGACTCCTACCGCCGCATCTGCAATGGGCAGTGGCTGGATGAGTCCCCTTACGGCGTCGTCCACCGCATCACATCGGACGGCACCATCCGGGGCGCCGGTTCCTTCTGCCTGGACTGGGCACTCTCGCAGTGCAGAAATCTGAGGATCGATACGCACCGGGACAACCGGGTGATGCAGCGTTTATTAGAGAAACGCCAGTTTACCCGGTGCGGGATCATTTATCTCGAGGACGGCAGTGAACGGATCGCCTACCAGAAAAAGATCCTATAGATTTCCGGGTCATGGGAGTTTCCGGGCATTCTCTGATATTGCCGCCCGGATCGCGGCATTGATGTTTTCCCGGACCTCCACGAGATAGGATGCCTTCTGCGGATAGGCGCGGAAGGTGATCTCCCCGTGTTCTTCTTCCATCAGGCATTTCATGACCGTTTCCCGGTCCGTCAGGTTTTCCAGATGATTCATTGCGCGCAGGTCCGCCATCGCCTTTTCCATCAGCATCGAGCGGATCGAATCCACCGGCTTCCCGTCCTTTCCCGGATATACCAGAAACGGATCTCCTGACGGAAATGCTCCGTCCGCGTCGGTGCACTGATACGGATCGATCGGATACAGGGAAAATTCACTGTTGTAAAAATTATATCCCCAATGCAGAAAACCGCTGACCGCATATTTATAGAGCTGAATACCAAGGATCCTTGTGCGGAATCCCGGCAGGGCAATAAAGCGGTTGGAGACCTCCAGATGCTGGGCAGTACAGTAATATGTCCACAGTCTGGGCGGACGGTTCTTCAAAAATGGCTCTATATGGTCATTGGCGCATACCGGCTCCTCCACAGCGCCCTGCTCATAGAACCTGTACTCGGAAAGCGCGTCTATCATATGGTATCCCGACAGAGATTCTTTTACCAGATTTTTTGCATGGATGTAGGACTCCAGGTCCTTTTCCTCCGGTTCGTCTGATATGTGAAAATAACACTGCTTTCCTATGCCGAGCCGTTCAATCTCTTCCGTAAAGGAGGTAAGAAACGCCTGCAAAAATTTCTTATATTCCTCTCCGTCAGCCCTGGTCTCCCACCCGAAAAGTTTGCATTCCTCTCCGTTGACCCTGCCGACGATCTTCGGCGCCGCCTTCGCCCCCCACTGGCTGAACAGATGCGAAATTTCAAAATATCTGATCCCACAGCGCCTGCACATTTCCACCCACCGCCGGAATCTGTCATAGCCAAATTCATAACCCTGGTCCGTCACGGTCACATCCACCAGCTGTACGGTGCGCCGTTCCCCATTCACAGCCGTATCCAGAGGAGGCGTGAATACCGGTGTAAGCAGCATATTACAGCCCCTTTTGACCGCATGACGGACAAAATTTTCTATGATCTCCCAATGCCTCTCACTGAATACTTCCACACCGTAATATTCTGCCAGACAATCGCAGTGGAACCATTCCGTATGCCGGATCTTTAATTCCGGAAGTGCCGTGTTTAATATCTCCGCAGTTATGTCCGCCTCTGCAAACAATGGCCTCATCCCCGGCGCATGAGCCTGGCTTTCCAAAATGATCTTTACCGGATATTCCCCGGCCGATGCATCTTCCGTTGTCTCGATATCGATCCACAGACTCCTCCACTGGCCGGAAATGATTGGAAATCCAAATTCCCCCAAGTCCTCCAGCAGGTCCGGATACAGCCCCGGCTCTGTGGTCAGATATCCCTCATCCCTCTCCATGTGGCACGGGTAGGCGCAGGGCACCAGTCCCACCTTTTTTACCCTGACCCTGATTCCGTCCGGCGCCTCAATCCGGACGGTCCCCCGCTGCTTTCTTTCCACGTCACCATAGTACGCGATCTGGAATGAAACCGTCTCCCCTTTCAAGGCTGTCAATCGGCTGACAGCCCCGTCCTCCGAAGGCTTTCGGGACGGAAAAACCTTTTCCATGTCTGAAACCAGCTTTACCTGCAGTTTATGCTCCTGAACATCCATATTCGCTTCCTCCATTTTATTCTTGAACATATCATAGCCATTTTGCGCAGAGACGTCAACACTCTTCGAAATTTAAAAGATTGACGGAGCGTTGATTTACCGATATAATGTAGGAAAATCATTTTAACGTGAAAAGGACACTGCCATGCAAAAAAGAACTCTCAAAGAAATATTGCTGCGAATCGTAATCTTATTCATCGGCCTGACCATCGCTCATCTGGGCGTCACCCTGTTCCTTTTGGCCGACCTCGGCGCAGACCCCTTCAATGTGCTGATACAGGGGCTTTTCCGGACGGCTCAGAATCTGACGGGATGGACGTTCCTTACACACGGCCGGGTACATATGACGATCTGTTTTTTGATCATCCTGGTACTGCTGATCGCAGACCGCAGTTATATCAAGATCGGCACGGTCCTGTGCATGATCTGCGGCGGACCGATCATTGACTTTTTTACCCTGCTTTTGGGCGGGCTCATCCATTCCGGCAATCCGTTTGCGGTACGGATCCTCGTGCTGGCTGCCGGCTGCGTGATCCTGGCTTTCGGCATGACGATCGTCATGAAGTCTGATTCCGGTGTGGGGCCCAATGACCTGGTGGCGATCGTGATCAGCGATAAGCTGGGACGGTCATTCAGCATAACCCGTATTGTGGTGGACGTGTGCTTTGTAGCCGCCGGATTTCTGATGGGCGGGGCTGTCGGGATTGGAACGATCATATGTGCGGCGCTGGTGGGCCCGGTGGCTGGAATCTTCCTTCCTCACAGCGAAAAAATAGTGGAACGGATCATAGCTTCTGCAAATGTCCAAAACACCTGAATGCCCCCCGATGCAAGCATACGTGGTATGAGATCCCTGAAGAAGTAGAATGTGTTACGATCCAGATGAAAAGGCTGTTCCTGCTGCGGACCAAATACATCCGCAGCAGGAACAGCCTCATATTTCGGACTCCCCCGGCAGCCTGGTTGAACCTGACGGCATCATCCGGACCTCCCTTGCAACTGCATGAGCTACTCTCCCGCCGTCTTGCGCCGGACAGCTACCGATTCCATTCCGTCACTTCCTCATACAGCCACTGAGTCCACACGTCCACGCCTTCTCCCGTCTTTGCGCTGATGGGGAAGATTTTAAGCTTCGGATTTCGCATCAGGGCATACTCCTTCACCTTCTCCATATCAAAGTCAAAATACGGCAGCACATCGATCTTATTGATGATCAACGCGTCGCATACTGTAAAGATCAGAGGGTATTTTAACGGCTTGTCGTGTCCCTCCGGAACGGAAAGGATCATGGCGTTTTTCACCGCGCCTGTATCAAATTCTGCCGGACACACCAGGTTCCCTACATTTTCCAGAATCGCCAGGTCCAGATCCTGTGCCTGCAGCTCCTTCAAGCCATGCTCTGTCATGCCCGCATCCAGATGGCACATGCCTCCCGTGTGGAGCTGGATCGTCCGCACGCCGGTTTTTGCCATTGTCTCCGCATCTACCGCCGAGTCGATATCCGCCTCCATCACCCCGATCCGCAGTCTCTCCTTCAGACTGCCGACGGTCCGTAAGAGGGTCGTCGTCTTCCCGCTTCCGGGAGAGCTCATCAGGTTAAGAAGAAAGGTCTTCTGAGCTTTCAGATCCGTTCTCAGCCTGTCCGCCTGCGCGTCATTGTCTGCAAATACACTTTGTTTTACTTCGATGATTCTTACCATTTGCTCAATCTCCATATATTTCTTTGATCATAAATTCCGTTCCGCCCGAAGGCTTTATTTTATCGCTACCGCATTCCGGGCAGCGAAACCCATCTTCTCCTGCCGGAAATTCGCAGTCGCAGTCCAGACAGCGGATCCTGCCCGGAATCACCTCCATCTCCATTTTCAGGTCTACAAACGGAGTCTTATATATGGCCGCCGGGAAGCATTCTTCCATATAGCGGGGAACCACGCCGGAAAGCTCCCCCACTTCAAGCACCACCTTTTCGATATGGTTCAGTTCCTCTTCCGCCATGACCCGTTCCAGCGTCTTTAACATTGCACTGATGATTCCCACCTCATGCATGACTTTTCCTCCCTTTGTTCTCCTGCTGCCGTCTGATTCCATCCGAAGCCTTTCATTTCTTCGTTGCCGACGCAAGAATCTTTCCGGTCCGCTTTACCGCATATTTTGCCACCTGGATGGGCATCTGTTCAAATGCGCCGAACTGCACGTCGTACCGTCTCTCCAGAGAGATCGCGTCAAACTTACACTTTGTGGTGCACTGTCCGCAGCCGATACACAGATACTGGTCTACCTTTGTCGCTCCGCAGCCTAAGCATCTGGCCGTCTCCGCCTTCACCTGCTCCTCGGTAAAGGTTCCCCGTGAATCCCGGGCTGTCAGCGCATACTCCGTGTTGACCGCCGGCCTCTGCCGCGGGGTCCTGTCAAATTGATCCAGAGCCAGATTCTTTTTGTTCAGTGCCTTATGGATACGTCGGTCTCTTCCCAGTGTCAGAGACTGTCCCGGCTGTACGAAGCGGTGCAGGGAAATGGCTGCTTCTTTTCCTGCGGCAATGGCATCAATACAGAACTTCGGCCCGGTCACCGCGTCGCCTCCGGCAAATAGATCCGGCTGCGCGGTCTGATAGGTAAACTCGTCTGCTTTCACGGTTCCGTTTGGATTGAGTTCCGCCTTGCTGCCTTTCAGTAGATTCCCCCACCGAATGCTCTGGCCGATTGCCGACAGGACCATACTGCAGGCTATTTCCCGGGTCTCTTCTTCCGCGTAAACCGGACGGAAACGCCCGTCCTCTCCAAATACGGACACACATTTTTTGAAAAGGATCCCGGTTACGGCCCCGTCCGCGGTCCGCATCTCCTTGGGTCCCCAGCCGTTATGGATCCGAATTCCTTCTTCCAATGCTTCCTCTACTTCTTCTTTCAGCGCCGGCATCTCTTCTTCCGATTCCAGACAATACAGATCCACCGATTCCGCACCCTGGCGGACTGCGGCGCGGGCCACATCCATAGCCACATTTCCGCCGCCGATGACTGCCACAGGCCCCTGGATCGGCTCCTGTACACCCAGATTCACATTTCGGAGAAATTCGATCCCGGACACCACTCCTTCGGCATCCTCTCCGGGCACTCCAAGCTTTCGTCCTCCCTGCGCCCCGATGGCCAGGTAAAATGCCCTGTAGCCCTGTGAGCGCAGTTCATCCAACGTTACATCCTTTCCCACTTCCACACCGGTTCTGAATTCCACTCCAAGCTCCCGCAGGATATCGATCTCCGCGTCCACCACGTCCTTTTCCAGACGGAAGGAAGGGATTCCCAATGTCAGCATGCCGCCGGACCCGCTCCGATCACAGCAATCTTTTTATCGCTGTAATCATGCCGCTTCTCCGGAATAAATCTTCCTTCTTTGGTCAGCTCCTGATCTGCATAGAAGCGTTAAAGATCATTGAACGGCAGCAGCCTTCAAAGCTTCGGATCGGCCTTGCCAGCGGCATTTCCCATGGACTCAAAAATGATTTTCTGATCGCCTGGCAGAAAGCCTTTCCAAACGTATCCACGGATATCCAGGAATGGGGCGGCCCCATCTGCCAGAGCAGGCTGCTTTCCGGAGAGCTGGAGCTTGCCATCCTGATCGAACCCTTTGACAAATCCGGCATCCGCTATGATCCGCTGTGTCAGGATCATATGTTTGCCGCCATGCATATCAGCCATCCGTTTGCATACACGAAGGAGCCGCTTCCCTTTGAGACTCTTGCACATGAGCCCATTATCACAGGCTCCTTTGACAATGTGCTGCGCCGCTTTTTTGATCACTGCTGCAAGCTGACTAAAATCCAGCCGCCCATCCTGATGTCCTCCAACTACAACGTGGACTTCGTAAATTCCATGTCCGAAAATATCGGCATCTCCACGCTGACCTCCGCGATGGCATTTTGCGTCACCAATCCGGACGTCGTGATCCGCAGACTGATCCTCCCCATCCCGGGCACCATCTATCTGTGTACCTCTGTCCGAAGCGGGGAGATAAAGGCGGTCCGGCAGTTTGTTTCCTTCTGCAGGGAGTATTTCCGGCAGAATCCGGTTCCGGTTTTTGAGGTCTGATCTATCTTGGATACCCGAATCGAACTGTTGCAAATTGTTGCATCACCTGATTTCTCGTGTTAAAATATTGCTTAATAAGCCGGATTCATTTTTATGCGATCCACAAGGAGGTCGTAGATAGCATGGAAAGAAAAAAACTTCCAATAGGAATAGAATTTTTTGATAATTTTAAAAAAGATAATTTTTACTATGTGGATAAAACAGGTTTCATCCGGGATCTGATGAATACGAGGGGAAGCGTTAATCTGTTTACAAGACCCAGACGGTTTGGAAAAAGTTTAAATATGGATATGTTGAAAACTTTTTTTGAATTTGGAACTGACCCGGCCTTATTTCAGAGTTTGGAAATTTCGAAAGAAACGGCTCTCTGTGAGCAGTATATGGGAAAATATCCTGTTATTTCTATCAGTCTCAAAGATGTTGAAGGAACCGATTTTCAGATTGCATATGATATGCTGGGAAGTATTATCAGCGAAGAAGCCGGACGCTTCGGATTTCTTTTAGAAAGCCCCAGACTGACACAGGCTGAGAAGAAAAAGCTAAATCGTTTGATAGAGGGAGAATTTGAAAAAGCTTTTTCTCTTCATAGCAGTTTAAGGCTTTTAACACAATTACTTTTTAAACATTATGGAATTCCTGTGATTGTCTTAATAGACGAGTATGATGTTCCGTTGGATAAAGCATATCAGGATGGCTTTTATAATGAAATGGTCAGGTTAATCCGCTCTCTGTTCAGTCAAGTATTTAAAACAAATAAAAGCTTGCATTTTGCTGTTATAACAGGATGTTTGAGGATCGCAAAAGAGAGCATTTTTACAGGGTTGAATAATTTTAAAGTAAGAACGATATCTGATGTGCGTTATGCAGAGTATTTCGGATTTACAGCAGATGAGGTCAGAGAGTTGCTTCACTATTATGGTTTAGATGAAAAGTTTGATATAATGAAAGAATGGTATGATGGATACAGATTTGGTCAGATTGATGTCTATTGTCCATGGGACGTGATCAATCAGTGTGATAAATTCCTGGAAGCAGAAGATGCTCCAATGGAGGCTCATTGGGAGAATTGCAGCAGTAACGCAATTGTTCAGGATATCATTGAAACGGCAAATGAAACAACAAAAAGCCAAATAGAATCTCTGATTTCCGGAGAAGTGGTAGAGAAAATACTGATACCGGAACTGACATATACGGATCTTGACAGCGAAGATGATGAGATACGGCAGACCTATCTGTGGAGTGTACTATTTGCAGCTGGATACCTGACAGATGCCGGCAAGCCGGAGAACAGCATCCACAGACTTGTGATTCCAAACCTGGAAGTACGCGGAATCTATGAAAAAAGGATTCGTTCCTGGTTTAAATCTGAGATTACAAGCGATACATCCAGATGGATAAAGTTCTGTGAGGCTGTAAAGTCCGGAAATTATATTGACTTCCAGCAATTATTTAATGAATTCATGTCCGTATCGATTAGTATCAGAGATACATTTGTAAAAAAGGAAATGAAAGAAAACTTGCCCGCAGGGAAAGCGACCACTAAGGATTCCAAAAAACAGAATCCAAGTGTCTGCTTTTATCACGGAATGCTATTAGGCCTATTGCGGGCCGAAGGAAGCTGGAGTATCAAATCGAATGCAGAATCCGGTTCCGGGTATACAGATATAAAATTGGAAGTTCCAGCGAACAAAGTAGGGTGTATAATCGAAGTAAAATATGCGGAAAATGGAACTTTTGATCAGGCTTGCAACGAAGCGATGAAACAAATTGAAAATGGAGGATATACTGAGGTTTTAAAACAAGATGGTATGAAAACAATTCATAAATATGGAATTGCATGCTATAAAAAAAGTTGTAAAATTTGCTATGAATTAGAGTAATTTCTCCTGATGCTTTTTAAAAAAACCTTTACAGACAGCCCTATCAGAACATCGCTGTCTGTAAAGGTTTTATACGCCCAACGAAACCAGCAGGGCATTCCCCATACAACAAACTGTTTACAGTTCTACCTCATCCAGATACGGATTCTTCGCTTCATAAAACCGCTCTTCTTCCACCACTTCTGCGATTGCCGGATCGATCGGCATCCTGCCGAGTACGGGCACGCCCAGTTCTCCCGCAATCTCGTCAATATGGCTTTCTCCGAAGATCCTAAGCTCTTTGCCGCAGTCCGGGCATTTTACGTAGCTGTAGTTCTCCACAATGCCAAGCACCGGAATGTTCATCTGCCTTGCCATGTTGTATGCCTTTTTGACGATCATCTGCACCAGATCCTGGGGCGAGGTCACGATCACCACTCCGTCTACCGGAAGCGACTGGAATACGGTCAGCGGTACATCCCCGGTTCCGGGCGGCATATCCACGAACAGATAATCCAGGTCGTCCCAGATCACATCCGACCAGAACTGAGTCACCACACCTGCGATGATCGGTCCCCGCCAGATCACCGGCGCGTCCTCATCCTCCAGAAGCAGGTTCACGGACATGATCCTTGTCCCGTCCTTGGCGATACAGGGGTAGATTCCTTCCTCTGTTCCCTTTGCCTGCTCGTGGATTCCGTACATCTTGGGGATGGAGGGTCCCGTGATATCCGCGTCCAGGATTCCTACGTTATAGCCTTTTTCCTTCATCATGCGTGCCAGAGACGCAGTCACCAGGGACTTTCCGACACCACCCTTCCCGCTGATGACCCCGATCACCTTCTTCACATTAGAATAAGCATTGGCCGGAGCCCGCAGATCCTCTTTTTTGCTCTCACAGCTTCCGGCATGCGCACATCCCGCACAGGACTCCTCCGTGCATCCGCCGTTATTTACTTCTTCTGCCATATCTTTTTACCTGCACTTTCTTTTTTAATAGTGATAGATTCCTATAAATCCTCTGCTCCTGGGTTTATCTGAACCTGTCCCTTATTATAGTCTGTCACCGATTCTCGCAGGAAAATTGGTGACCTTCTTGCGCATCGGCGCAATTCCATTATAACAGAATTTACGCAGATAGACACTATTTTCTTAAAATTTTCTAACTGTACGGATTTTGCGAATGGATGCGCAGGTTGGATGATCTTTAGATCATCCAACCGTACAGTTAGAAAATTTACATATCTGCCCTTTCTCTAAAATCCGATCAGCACCGCGATCACCATGACCAGAGATGCTACCGCAAATAACACGCCCTGCATCTTGATCTGGAACTTCGCCCATTTTCCCCATTCCAGCTTCGCAACACCGAGTGTTCCGAGCAGACATCCGGAGGTCGGCACGATCAGATTGGAAAATGCGTCTCCCAGCTGGAATGCCAGGACAGACGTCTGCCGGGATACACCCACCAGGTCTGACAGGGGCGCCATGATCGGCATGGTCAGCGCTGCCTGTCCGGAACCAGATACCACGAAGAAATTGAATACCGTCTGGAACACATACATCAGCCATGCGGAGATGACGGCCGGGAAGTTCTGCATTCCGCTGCTGATCCCATGGAGGATCGTATTGAGCACCGTGGGGGAGGACGCGTCCGTTCCGCCCAGGATGATGATGATCCCCTGCGCCATGCCGACAACCAGCGCCGCACCTACCAGATCCGCCGCACCGCTCTGGAAGGAAGATGCAATGTCGTTGACACGCATATCATTCAGCTTGAAGATCACGGCAATGATACCGGATACCAGCCCCATCACAAAGAACTGTGACGCGATCTCCGGAATATAGAACCCTTTTGCCACAACGCCCCATACCGTCCAGATCATGGTCGCCAGGATCACCAGCAGGATCAGCTTGTGGCCCAGCCGGAAGTCCGCTTTTTTCTCATCATTTCCTTCAAACTCCTCTCTGTACCGGGCGTCGCTGTCATAGGCAACCGATATCCTGGGATCTTTTTTGATCTTGGCCGCATAGACCATGGTAAATGCCATCCCGATTCCCGTAAATACGAACCAGAGCACGATACGGAAGCCCGCGCCGGAGAGTACCGGAACCTCCGCGATCCCCTGCGCGATGGCCAGACTGAACGGATTCATCCAGGAAGCCCCGAATCCGATCTGGGTCGCACAGTATGTCACACAGACTCCTACCACCGCGTCATATCCCATGGCAATGAACATGGGCACCAGAATCATGGCAAAGGGGATCGCCTCCTCGCCCATTCCAAAGACCGCGCCTCCCAGAGAGAACAGGGCAAACAGTACGGGGATCAGGTATTTTTCCGTGCCCTTGGTCTTTTCGATCATGGCCAGGATCCCCTGATCCACGGCTCCTGTTTTCAGCACGATCCCGAAGGCTCCGCCGATGACCAGGATAAATGCCACGATTCCCACTGCGGAACCCCATTTATCCCCGACAGTCAGCCCTTCAAATACATAGTTCAGGATTCCCTGTCCGCCGAAATCCTCGGTTCCGAATATGGGGGCTGTATGGGTCATCTTTTTGCCGTTCTCATCCGTCACATACTGGAAGCTCTCCGGATCCAGCACGGTCCTGGTCTTCTCCTCCCCATTCTGCATATAAGTGATCTCTTTTGTCTCATACTGCCCCAGCGGGACAAACAGCGTCAAAACCGCCGCAAATAAAATCACAAAGAAAATGATCACATAGGTATGCGGCATCTGTATCGTTCTTTTTTTCGTTTCCATCCATTACTCTCCATTCATTTTTTAATTTCTTTCGTACTGTTCCGTTGTTCTTCCAAATCCGTTCTATCCCTTCACGGATACGCCCGCGATTCCGTCTGATTCGAACGTTCCTTTTCGGACAGCCGTCTTTTGGTATACCATGAGCTTTCCCTTTGCCATCACAGTATCTATGTCCATGGTATCCTCCTCCACAAGCACCAGGTCGGCATCCTTTTCCACGGCGATACGCCCCTTTTGCGTGAGCTTTAACAGATCCGCGGGGTTTGATGTCACCGTTTTCAGCGCCTGGGTCAGACCCACATGGTCTGTCAGGACCGCGTCCCGGACCTCCCGGTACAGGGAGCTTACTTTTCCCACCCCCAGCCCGGCAAATTCCCCGCTTTTGCTGAAAATCGGGATACTGCCCTGTCCGTCTGAGGAAAATGTGATCTGATGCTCCGGCACTCCGGCATCCAGCATCATTTTCAGGCCGGTGCTTGCTTTTACCTCATCCTCTTCCAGAAAATCCGGATCCGAGCTTGTCGTCAGATCCACAAAGCCTCCCAGGGTTTTCGCATAATCGATACCGTCATGTAAAAGCCGGGTGCTCCGGTTGATATGGGTAGGCAGCATATTGGCGGCCGGTATCTCCGTCTCCTCCGCCACATAGCGCAGGTACGAGAGCATCCGCTTCCCGTCCCCCATGTGGATATTCACCAGTCCAGCCTTCCCGGAAAGGATCCCGCCGACTCTCGTGTCCCCCACGATCTTCGCGAATCCCTCTTTTGTGGGCTGGGAGGAACGGTGGTCGGAAATGGCGATCTCCCCGCAGCCTATTACCTTGTCGATGAGGATCAGATCATCCACCAGATTCCCTGTCAGCGTACGCACCGGAATCTGGTACGATCCTGAATAAATGTACGCGGTGATCCCCTCCTCCTCCAGCCCTCTGGCCTTTGCCAGGAGTGACGCCATATTCCGCGTCGTGCCGTCGGTTCCCAGACAGCCCACAACCGTAGTCACCCCGCCCATGGTGATATCCGTGAGCATGATCTCCGGCGTCCTCGTGTGATAGCTCCCCTCTCCGCCGCCTCCCAGGATATGTACATGGCAGTCTATGAATCCTGGGAACAGCAGCATGCCTGTCCCGTCGATCGTGCGGACATCATATTCCCCGACAGCCGGAATATGGGGCGCGATCTTTAAAATCCTGGAATCGGCTGTCAGAACATCCTGTACTCCCAGTTCTTCCGGTGCAAATACCTTTGCGTTCCGGATCAGTGTCAGCATGGTTTTTCTCCTCCTTCCCGTCCTGTTTCTCTGCTGTTTTATACTCCTACATATTTACTTTTAGTTATAGTATACTCGTAAAAATCCGGGTTATCAATCACTTTTTCATCCTTGTATTTCCCTTTTAATAACAAATTGCCTTATTGATCACATAAAATTGTTCTCATACCAAAAAAGAGACCTTCCAAACCTGGAAAGTCTCTCTCCTCCGTCATTAATCAACGGAAATGATTTCTTTTTTGTTGTATGAGCCGCATGCCTTACATACTCTGTGAGGCATCATAAGTTCTCCGCACTTGCTGCACTTTACCAGGTTCGGAGCGCTCATCTTCCAATTAGCTCTTCTCTTGTCTCTTCTGGCTTTTGAAGATTTATTTTTTGGACAGATCGACATCGGTTACACCTCCTTAAAATTCTTAAACAATTCACGGACAACGGACATCCTCGGGTCTAATCCCGTATCTTCGCAGTCACAGCTCCCTTGATTCAGGTTCTGGCCGCATACATTGCAGATTCCTCTGCAGTCTTCCCTGCAGAGCACCTTCTCCGGCCAGCACATCAAAATCTCCTGAAAGAGCATCTTGTCCACGTCAAGATGATATCCGTTGATAAAGTCAGATTCGTCGAATCCTTCTCTCAGTTCAGCATCCGAACACCCCAAATCCACATATCTGGTAAAATGAAGTGGAAACTCATACTCCACATCTTCCAGACAGCGGTCACATGGAATCCGAAGCGTAACCTTCCCATCCGCCTGAATCTGCAGCTCCCTGTCCTTCCTGTGCGTAACAGTCACATGTACCGGATCCTTATGGATCACCGGATACGCCCCGGACTTCAGCTGAACAGAATCCAACTCTGGCAAAACCATCTCGTCTATGGGCCTATGCTGTTCTGATAGTACGCCTGACAGGTTCATCAACATTGCTGTTTACTCCTATTCATACCTAAATTATTATATCACGAGAAATTGGTTTGTCAACCAAAAAATCAGGTTTTCGGAAAAAATCTTAACGATTTGCTGCGGTTCACCGTTGACCGGCGAACCGCAGCGAATCGTCATATTATTTTACAAGAGCTACCGTCTCTCTTGCGATCGCCAGTTCTTCGTTGGTCGGAACGACCAGAACCTTTACCCTGGAATCCGGAGTGGAGATGATCACTTCCTCGCCCCGCTTTGCATTGGCCTCTTTATCGATCTCGATACCCAGATATCCCAGATATCCGCAGATCCTCTCACGCATCGCCCCGTCATTTTCACCGATGCCCGCGGTAAATACGATGTTGTCCACACCGTTCATCGCTGCTGCGTAAGCCCCTACATATTTTGCCACTCTGTAGCCGAATACCTCCAGAGCGATCTGAGCCGGCTTTTTGCCTTCTTCCGCTGCCGCGCACAGATCACGGAAATCGCTGGATACGCCGTCGGAAAGTCCGTATACACCGGATTCCTTGTTCAGCATCTTCATCAGTCCCGCAACATCCAGGTTTTCCTTCTTTGCAATAAATTCCAGGATCGCCGGGTCAATGTCACCGGAACGGGTTCCCATCACCAGACCTTCCAGCGGGGTCAGACCCATGGAGGTGTCTACGGACTTTCCGTTCAGCACCGCACAGATGCTGGCGCCGTTTCCAAGATGGCACACAATGGTCTTCGTCGCGTCATAGGGAACCCCTACGATCTCCGCAACTCTCTTGGATACGAAGCTGTGGCTTGTTCCGTGGAAACCGTAGCGTCTTACTTTGTATTTGTCATAGTATGCATAGGGAAGACCGTACATATATGCCTTTTCCGGCATGGTCTGATGGAATGCCGTATCAAATACGCCCACCATCGGGGTGCCTGGCATCAGCTTCTCACATGCGTTGATTCCGATCAGGTTTGCCGGGTTGTGCAGCGGCGCAAGGTCGTTGCACTCTTCCACTGCTTTTTTCATTTCCTCTGTAATCACTGCGGAGGACGCAAATTTTTCTCCGCCATGTACGACACGGTGTCCCACCGCTCCGATCTCATCCAGGCTCTTGACTACGCCGGTCTGAGGATCCGTCAGGGCATCGATCACAAACTGGATGGCCTCGGTATGGGTCGGCATTGCCTTGTCAGACTTTACCTTTTCGCCGCCTGCCGGCTGATAGGTCAGGCTTCCGTCAATCCCGATCCGTTCGCAGAGTCCCTTTGCCAGGACTTCCTCGGAATCAGAATTGATCAACTGGAATTTTAAAGAAGAGCTACCGCAATTTATCACTAATACATTCATTTCCTTATGTTCCTCCTGATATTTATGATATCTTTCTGCTTTTTAACCCTGTGCCTGTACTGCTGTGATCGCAACCACACCTTCAATGTCTTCCGCGCTGCAGCCGCGGGACAGGTCGTTGACCGGAGCGGCAATTCCCTGGGTAAGCGGTCCGTAGGCCTCTGCCTTTGCCAGTCTCTGCGCCAGCTTGTATCCGATATTTCCCGCATCCAGATCCGGGAAGATCAATACATTGGCATGTCCTGCTACCGGGCTGCCCGGAGCCTTGGATTCTCCTACGGAAGGAACGATCGCCGCGTCAAGCTGCAGTTCGCCGTCCAGCTTCAATTCCGGCGCCAGTTCCTTTGCGATCCGGGTCGCTTCCACGACCTTGTCCACGTCCGCATGCTTTGCGCTTCCCTTTGTAGAGTGGGAAAGCATTGCCACAACCGGCTCCTTGCCCGTCAGGATACGGAAGGACTCTGCGGAAGATACCGCGATGTTCGCCAGCTTCTCCGGATCCGGATTCTGCTCCAGACCGGAATCTCCGAAGATAAAGGTTCCGTCCGCGCCCATATCGCAGTTCGGAACTACGATCACGAAAAATGCGGAAACCAGCTTTGTGCCCGGTTTTGTCTTTAAGATCTGCAGGCAGGGGCGAAGGGTATCAGCCGTAGAATGGCACGCACCGGATACCATACCGTCTGCATCGCCCATCTTTACCATCATGACGCCGTAATACAGATAATTGTTCAGCAGAAGTTCCTTTGCCTGCTCCTCGGTCATGCCCTTTTTCTGGCGTAATTCCACCAGCTTTGCGATGTAGCTCTCTGTCTTTTCGCTGGTCGCAGGATCCACGATGGTTGCCCCGGAAATATCATATCCGGCTCCCGTCTTCTCAATCTCTTCCTTGCTTCCCACCAGGATCAGCTTCGCTGTCCCTTCCTTCAAAACCGCCTCAGCAGCCTTGTAGGTTCTCTCGTCTTCCGTCTCCGGAAGTACGATCGTCTTAATGTCTGTCTTTGCTCTTGCTTTGATTTCATCAATAAATCCCATAATTAAAAGCCACCTTTCCTTTTTCTGCCTATTATTATAACGCAATCGTTTTTTGTATACAAGCCATTTCCATGTCTATTTTTAAGAACAATCTTCAGGCTGGCAATGAGCAGTGCGAAAAAGCCCAGAAAAGATTCTGCGTCGTGCTCGCACGTAAGCAAAATCTTTTCTGGGCTTTTTCATAGGGCGAATGCCCGTGAGCGAGATGAAGCGCAGCGGAATCGAGCTGCACTGCGGATAAGATCACAAGCCATACTTCTACAAATGAAAAAACACCGTAATGATCGTAAAATACATCAGTATCGTACAGGTATCCATGATCGTCGAGATCAGCGGTGCCGCCATGATCGCCGGGTCCACCCCGATCTTTTTCGCCAGAAGCGGCAGCGTGCACCCGATACATTTTGCCATCACGATCACCGCGATCATGGTCACTCCCAGCGCCACCGCCAGCATCACATCCTGATCATACATCAGGTAGATCCGAACCCCGTTGACCGCCGCCAGCAAAAGCCCCACCACGCAGGCCACCCGGATCTCCTTAAAGATCACCCGGAAAAAGTCCCGAAATTCAATCTCCCCTACTGCCAGTCCGCGGATGACCATGGTAGAGCTCTGGGAACCGCAGTTTCCGCTGGTCCCCATGAGCATGGGAATAAACTTGATCAGCACCGGCATCACCGACATGGCTTCCTCATAATGCCGCAGGATCTCCCCGGTCACGGTAGCGGAGAGCATCAGGAGCATGAGCCACAGAGTACGGTTCTTCGCATGCATGAATACGGAGGTTCCGAAATAAGAATCCTCATTGGGGCTGACACCGGCCATGATGCTGATATCTTCCGTTGTCTCGTCCTGCAGGACATACATAGCGTCGTCAACCGTTACGATCCCCACCAGACAGTTCTCATGGTCGATGATCGGCATCGCCACCAGGCCGTACTTCCGGATGGAAGAAGCCACCTCCTCCTGATCGTCCAGAGTCTTTGCGCAGAGCACATTTTCATCCATGATCTCCTCGATCAGCCTGGCCTCCCCCGCTGTCAGCAGGTCCTTCACATCCACCACGCCGATGAGACGCTTCTTTTCCGTCACATAACAAGTGTAAATGGTCTCCTTGTTGATCCCCACCTGACGGATCTTCAGAATGGCCTCCTCCACCGTCATCTCTTTGCGCAGGCTGACGTAGTCTATATTCATGATGCTTCCCGCGCTGTCCTCGGGGTACTGGAGCAGGGCATTGATCTTTTTTCTCGTATCCTCGTCCGTCACCATCAGCAGACGGTCCACCACATTGGCCGGCATCTCTTCCAGCACGTCTACCGTATCGTCCACATACATCTCGTCCATGACCTCTTCCAGCTCGGAGTCCGTCAGCGTATTGATCAGGTATTCGCGCATGTCGCTGTTCATATCCGTAAATACATCCGCCGCCTCTTCCTTTGCCAGGAGCCGGAAGATCAGGATCATCTGCTTCTTGGTGATGTCTTCAAGCACTTCTACAATGTCCACGGGATGCACGGTTTCCAACAGTTCTTTCAGTTCTTTGAATTTTCTTTCCTCAAGCAATGCGAGTATCTGTTCTTTGATCATCCCATGCACCCTCTTTCCTCTAAATAAATTGCCTCCCTCACAAAAAATCAGGAACCAGGGAATCTGATATAGTAAGTAAATTCGGGCAATTTCTGTCTAAAGCAATCCATTTTTTCACAATAGCATGTTTTTTTCTACATTTTGTACTTATGGAACTACTCATGTTCAATAAGATATAGTATAATGGTTCTCAAAAAGATATACAAGGAGTTTCTCATGAAAATTGTCGGTTTGATCACAGAATACAATCCATTTCACAATGGACACCAATACCATATCCAGGCCGCAAAGGAGGTGACCGGGGCGGATCTTGCCGTGGTCATCATGAGCGGGGACTATGTGCAGCGGGGCACCTCCGCCATCATGCCCAAGCGTCTCCGTGCTGAGATGGCTTTAAAATGCGGCGCCGCCGCCGTGTTCGAGCTGCCCGTCTGCTACGCCACAGGAAGCGCCGAATTGTTCGCCTTCGGAGCGGTTTCCTTCCTCGACCAGCTGGGAATCGTGGATTCCCTCTGCTTTGGGAGCGAATGCAGCGACCTGGAAGGGCTGGAAAAGGTGGCGGACATCCTTCTGGAAGAACCGGAAGAATACCAGAACCATTTAAGGGACTGCTTAAAGCAGGGCATGTCCTTTCCCTCCGCGCGGGAGGATGCCCTTGCCGCCTACATGAAAACGGAGGATTATTCCTTTTTGCTCCACGATCCCAACAACATCCTGGGCATCGAATACCTGAAAGCGCTGAAAAAGCGGAACAGCCGGATCCGTCCCTATACCATCCGCCGCAAAGGCTCCCATTACCACGACCAGGATCTGAAGTCTCCCTTCGGCTCCGCATCCGCCATCCGCTCCCTGCTGGCCTATTCCGGTTCCGCACTGAGCGGGGTGTCTTCCGCGCATACTTTTGAAAATACATCCTTTGTCAATATCCTGGGGGAGCTGGAGGAGCAGGTGCCCCACAGCTGCCTGGAACTTTTGAAGGATTACCACAGGGTCAAATATCCGATCTATCAGAACGATTTTTCCCTGATCCTGAAATACAAGCTGCTGAACAAACGGCCCGACACTCTTCCCCGCTATATGGATGTGTCTAAGGAGCTGGCCGGACGGATCTGCGGGCAGCTCAACAACTATTTTAACTATAAGCAGTTCTGCGAGCTTCTGAAAACAAGGGAAGTGACCCAGACCCGGATCAACCGCGCCCTGCTCCATATCATGCTGGGCATCAAGAAAAGCGCAGTCGAAGAATACTTAGAACAGGGGCCCCATTTTTACGCGCGCCTTCTCGGGTTCCGCCGGGATTCTGAAAAACTGATCTCGGCCATTGCGAAAAAGAGCCCTCTCCCGCTGCTTACCAGGCCCTATGATGGCGAGGGGCTTGAGCCTGCGGGCCGAAAGATGCTGACCCATGATATCCTCGCCTCCAATCTGTATACCTCGGTTGTCACGGATAAGTATAAGACGGCATTTGAAAATGAATATAACCAGGGGATCCTCAAGATCTGAATATACTGTCCGTTTTCTTTTCCGGCAAAATTTTTACATTCGGACACCCCTGCGGAAAATCTTTGAGAAACTTTTTCAAAGATTTTCTTTTTTGTGAAACTTTTTGCCGGATTTTTTTATCTAATCCGCAAATCAAAAGAAAGGAAGTGTTCATGTGACAGATCTGACAAATCTCATAAGGCAGGCTCAGGCTGATGACAGCGAAGCCTTCGTCGCCTTGATCGGGCAATATCGGCAGACCTTATACAAGACTGCGGTCGCAATCCTGAAAAATGAAGCCGATGCCGTGGACGCCGTTCAGGACACAGTGCTGAGCTGTTATGAAAACCTGCGTTCCCTCAGAGAGCCGAAGTATTTTAAAACCTGGCTTACAAGAATCTTGATCAACCAGTGCAACCGCATTTTAAAGGAGCGCAAAAATCTGGTTCCCCTTCATGAGCATCCGGAGCTGGCCTGCCGGAAACCGGACACCTCGGTCAAAGAATTTCTGGAACTCCTGAACCTGCTGAAAGAACCCTATCGGGTCGTATTGTATCTTTTTTATGTAGAAGAATTTAGCATCCGGGAGATCGCAGAGATACTGGATATGAAGGAAAACACGGTAAAAACAAGGCTTTCCAGGGGACGGCGCTGTTTTCAAAAGCTGTATATCCATGAGAACCGCGCGTCCCTGGATCCGCTCATTTGTTCCCCTGCCGAAACCGGCGGTCGTAAAGTGAGGTGTAAAAAATGAACAGACCTGAAACAAACTATATCCGCAAATTGAAAAAAGAAGTCGTCATCCCTGCTGCAATGGATGACCGTCTGGAAGACATCTATGAACAGATAAGAAAAGGCAAGATCCGGATGAAGGATGCCGGACCGAAAATACAGCAAAATCGTTCTCCCCGCAGAAATACTTTGCATGGAAAAGCAGACGCCGGCAGCTTCTGTTCCGGCCGGGGCAATGCCAAACACACCGCCTGGAAATGGACCGCGGCCGCAGCCGTATGCACGGTTTTCCTCCTGTCCGGGCTCTGCTTTGCGAATCCCGCCTTTGCAAAAGACCTGCCCGTCCTTGGAGACATATTTGAACGTCTGCTGGAACACAAAGCAAACAGCATTATCGGAGATAAGGACCAGACAGCCCTTGAAAGCATTGCGGAACATTCTGTGCCTGTAGGCGAAACAGAGGACACCGCAGAAAATGACATCGGCCTGACGAACCGGGCGGAGGATGCGGGAATTGTGATGACCGTTTCCGATGCGTACTGCGACGGATTTGATCTCTATTTTACATTTTCCGTTCAGACAGAGGATCCGGAGATGAACCAGGCCGATTACCTGTTCATGCTGAGGTATGAGGAAGAGGATCCCGTTCCGTTCGGAAATATCAATGCGTCCATCAACGGGCATGAGGCAGATGTCAGACTGTTGGCTGACGTAAAATCCGGGGACGGCACTTTTTCAGCCTTGTCCCGCATTTCCTCCTCGGATCTGACAGAGGAAATGCTTGCAGAAGAAATGACCGTGGACCTGGAAATCAACGGGGTTGGCGCCCACAAAGCAGAAACAATCTCAGATACGATGGCCGGGTACAAAACGATACGCGGGAACTGGAAGCTCCGGTTCCGTGCCAGCATGGATACTTCCCATAACCGGACCGCCGAAATCCATGCTGAGCAAAATGGATTCCGTATTGAAGAAGTCGTGCAGACCCCCAGCAATACCCATGTTAAATGCGCGGTCCCGGCTGAATGGACCGGAAAAGCTCTGGTCTTCCTGTTGGTAGACGGCAGCGGAAACCGGATCCATCCGGAATATGCATCGAGCAGCCTCCTGGATGACGGCAGCTCTGTCTATGAGATTTCCCTGTACCAGTCTACCGGAGACCAGCTGACCTTACAGATCTATGATAAAAATGGAACTGCCCAAAATCCGGGAGATATCCAGATGCCGCTGCTGGCCGAGATTCCGTTTGATATGGCACAGGGAGCGGAGTCCGACTGACAATCCATCATTGAATCTCCTATACGCTGCTGATACATAAAGTATGACATACATGTTCTTATTTCATCGGAAAGAAACCAATAAGTAAGAGAAAGTGCTGAGAGCCAGACTGCTTCCTCTACGCTTTCTCTTAAAATCTCATTTTCTGAACTTAAACTACCACTTCCATGATCATCTTTCCATTATAAATCTTTTCTCTTATTCCAACGTTCTTTCTCTTTTTATTAAAATCAAAGCTGAGCAAATAACCTTTTTTCAAATTATAGTGTTTCAGATATCCCAGGAGTTGGTTTTCTCCTTCTTTGTTGTATTCTTCTCCCCGCCAAATTTTGGTTTCGACTACATGCTGTATTCCGCCGTAATCAATAATGATATCTGTCCGTGTTTTGTCTCTTGTCTCAGCTTCTACATAGAAGTTTCCGCCTCCATTGATAATCGGTTTCAAATATATCAGGAAAATTTTTCTTCCATGTTCCTCTACAAACTTCTCATCCTCCTGCCGGTATAGCGATATATAATAATCAAAAAATTTCCGCATCACCAGATCCATATCCAGCCCGCCGGACCGGACAAACTGATTTTTATCGGGAATCGAACTTCTTAACTCCACATCCTTTGAAAGCTCCTCTGAGATAAAATAGCTGTACAGCTGAGTCTCAAAAATTCGGTTGGATATTACGACGATATCTCCTTTTTCCTTTACAAATCCGAACATCTGTCCAATATGGATTGCTTCATTATATACATGATATGGATATTCCGCTCCTCTGAAAAGAATATTCTGCAGCATCATACTCAGCTTCGGATATTCCGAAATCTGTTTAATCATATCATCATAAAGGGTATTCGGACCTTTGACCAGTATCTTCACAGCTTCCTGCAGTCCTTTTCTTGTCCAGACCGATCTCCGGTCAGAATATCCTTCCATATGAATCACCTTTTCATCCAGCAGCTTGCACAAGTAGGATACTAAAAACGGATATCCGGATGTATATTCATAAATGAGTTTTCCCATAGCGGATATATCCATACCGGTCTGCCTGTCCTCTTCATATTCCGAAAGCATTCCCTGAATATCAGACACAGAAAATCCCATATCAATATGAAATTCCGCCGCAATATTCCAAGGGCTGTTATAGCTGCTGCTTTCTCCCGGATGCAGTTTCATTTTCAGATTTTTAATATCATGCACGCCTGCCAGAATCACACTTTTAAATGTATCGTCGCGTCCTACTTTCTGGCGCAGATACTTTTCTCTGAGCAATCCAAGAAAATGAAGGAAGATCTGGTTATCCGCCGCCTTGTCCACTTCATCCACCATAAGGATGACTTCTTTTTTACTTGCCCGGCAAAACATGGTGATCTTTTCACCCAGCGCATCCAGAGGCAATTCCGGCGCAATCGGTTTTTTCCAGATTTCCAGCAGCTCTTCCGGCGCATTTCCCCCAGCAAGAACCCTGGATATTTTATTTACAAAACCCTGCGCCAGAGCATGCATGGAAACAAAGCAATCGTCTGCCGCTTCGAAACTGATATCCAGAACAAGATAATCCGCGTTCATACGATGATAAAGAAGTTCTAATATTGTGGATTTTCCATACTGCCTGGCACGATTTATTGTAAAGTATTCGCCGTATGCAATATATTCATTTATGATCATCTCGATTCTGTCACTCATATCTACCATATAATGTAATTCAGGAATACAGATCCCCGTTGTATTAAATTTTCTGCGTTTTACCATAAATCAATCCTCCTGCTCGTTTAAAACTCTTTTCTCCGAAAAATAGAAACCGTCAGCGGAAATGACAGCAGGAATGCAAGCATGGCGCATGCCAGTATAACGATTCCTGCCATAACCAACTGGAATGTGGTCATGTGCGGCCCAAACAGGCGGTTCATCAAAGAACTGGCCCCCATGACCACTCCGATGCTGCCAAGCAGGCTGACCACGGTACACAGTTCACTCCGTTCTTCGCCCCCCAGATAGAACAGCGGAAAGAAGATGGCCCCCATAAACAGACTGAGTCCGATTCCCACCACAAATATCATAAAGATATCTGTATTCCTGTCAAATGGGAAACCATGGAGCAAAATGGAACAACTCACACTAACCGCCGCAAAAAGCATCCCCACAAACAGCCAGATCAGCTGGCTCAGAAAGTAACTTTTTACAATATCAATCCTCCGGACCGGGGCAGTTAGCTTATACCTGCACCATTTCGAAGTATTTTCCTTCCGCAGGCCGGATAGCGCCACGACGGAAAAGCCCGCCATGACCGAAACCATGTAGCCGATGATGATGCTCTGGACATCATTGTCCATCAGTACCGCTGCGATTCCCAGCAGGACCATCGCGATCGAAAATAGTTTCACATTGGAGCGTGCCGCATAATAATTGTTTTTCAGAAGTCCCTTCATATCCGTTCCCCCTTTACCAGAAGCAGCATGATCTCATCCACCGAGACAGGATCCACAACCGCGTCCCTGTATTTTTTCTGAGCTTCTTTCCTGTCCGACACCAGTACATCCGTCTGATGATCCCGTTTCCGATACGCAATGATATCTCTCGGATCCATTGCCTGGAACTGGCTTTCCTTACACCGCATCACCGCATAACGATAGGCCAGATCATTTTTTGAGGCCGTCAGGATCACTTTTCCCTCATGGAGAAATGTAATGTAATCCGCAATCTTCTCCAGGTCACTCGTAATATGGGAAGAAAACAGGATGGAGTGATCCTCTTCCTGTACAAAATCCAGAAACACATCCAGAATCTCATCCCGCATGATGGGATCCAGGCCCCCGGTGGGCTCATCCAGGATCAGCAGCTTCGGATGGTGGCTGAGCGCCGCACAAACCGCCAGCTTCATCGTCATGCCCCGGGAATAGGTCTTGATCTTCTGTCCGGCAGGCAGACGAAAGTCCTGTAAACAGGTTTGGAACAATACAGGATCCCATGTCTGATACAAGCCCTGCATGATCTCCGACAGCTGCGCCGCAGTCAGATATCCCGGAAAATTGTCTCCGTCATAGACTACACCGATCTTCTCTCTGACCGCTGTATCACCATCCGACATTTCCTCTCCGAAGAGCCGGATCGTGCCGCTGTCCTTTTCCAGTGTATTTAAAATGCAACCGATGGTGGTCGTCTTGCCTGCGCCGTTCTCCCCTACAAATCCCATGATTGCGCCATAGGGCAGGGAAAACGATACCCGGTCCAATACAAATTCCGACTTGGGAAATGTCTTGGACACCTGATCCAGTTCTAAAATATTATCCATCTCACTCATCCTCCTCATAGCATAATGCCAGAAGCTCCGTCAGCTTTTCCAGAGAACTATTGCTCATCCGCCCGATCTCCGCGGCGGCCTGCAGATGCCCCTCCGCGATCCGCTGCTGCTCCTCCTGATAAAATTCTTTATTCCGCGCCGACACAAAGCTGCCCCGGCCGACCGTGGTTTCAA
>CATLCV010000035.1 GCA_949893755.1 uncultured Lachnospiraceae bacterium
TTAACTTCATAGTTTCAATATCATGTATTCCCATTAAATCAAATCTAAATCCATCAATATGATATTCCTTAGCCCAATATACTACTGAATCTACCATATATCTTCTAAACATATATCTATCTGATGCTGTTTCATTACCACAAGCTGATGCATCACTATAGCTTCCATCTTCATTTTGTCTATAATAATATTTAGGAACAGCCTTATTTAAACAAGATTCTAAGTTAAATGTATGATTATAAACAACATCCATTACTACTCTTATTCCAGAATCATGTAAAGCCTTTACCATTTCCTTAAACTCTCTTATTCTAACATCTGCTAAATAAGGATTTGTTGAGTAAGAACCTTCAGGTACATTATAATTTTCAGGATCATATCCCCAGTTAAATTGAGGTTCATCAAGCTTTGTTTCATCTACTGATCCATAATCAAATGCTGGTAACAAATGAACATGTGTAAATCCCATATCTTTTATATGATTTAATGCTGTTTTAACTTTAGTTCCAGTAATATTGGTATTAATTTCAGTAAGCCCCTTAAATTTCCCCCTAAACTCTTCTTTTACACCTGAAGTTTCATCTATAGTTAAATCTCTTATATGCGCTTCATATATTATAGAATCTGTAGGCGACTTTAATTCTGGTTTTTTATCTTCTTCCCATCCCTTTGGATTAGTAGTAGATAAATCAATTACCATTCCACGTTTACCATTAACACCTACTGCCTTAGCATATGGATCAACAACTTCACTTACTTTTCCATCTATAGTAACTAAATAATTATAATATTGTCCCTAACTGGGGTACATCGGGTATCTGTCGGAAGACAACATATCTTCCCGATCTACCCAGGCATATTCTCTATGCCCTTTCCCGGCAGCGCCTGAAGCTACGCCCTTTGATCCGGGTATTATAAGCAATATACATTTGCGCAAAACGCGCAACGGCCACCTGCCTCGTCGGTACCTGATTCACGAGCCGGATGTATCCTTACTGTATATTAAACAGTTCCACACACCTCCTGGCGTGTCATACTGTCAGCCGCCTAATTTTAACAAACAACTCCAAAACCGGAACCATGTCCATGCGCGTAAAAGCTCTGCCTGGTGCCGCGCACTTCCATCTCCACTGTCCTAGCCTTGTCTCTGTTTGTGCTTCGGATTCTCGCAGATTACCCGGATACTGCCTTTTCTCTTGATAATCTTGCACTTTTCACAGATCGGTTTTACTGATGATCTAACCTTCATGTCAAATCCTCCTTCTATCCTTTGCTGAAAACCTTGGGGCTACTGCCGTTTTTGGGCACACCAAACCAAAGACGGCTATTTCATAGTATAACATCAAGCCTCCTGCAAAGTCAACACCTTTTTATTTATCTCTCCAGACAATTCGTCCTTTGCTGAGATCGTACGGAGACATCTCCAACGTTACTTTGTCCCCAGGTAAGATCTTGATAAAGTTCATACGCAGCTTTCCGCTGATATGGGCCAGTACGATATGTCCATTTTCCAGTTCTACCTTGAACATTGCGTTGGGCAGCTTTTCTACTACCACTCCTTCGATTTCGATCACGTCAGCCTTTGACATACTTAATCCTCCTGTGCCTTTTTCTGCACTTCTTATTCTCTCACCTCTGCATCCAGATGACTCATATAGCCTCTGATCACACGCCGGATCTCATCATCATCAGATACGAGATCACAGCGCACCTTACTGATCGGCTGCACATGTTTACAGTTCTTTTTCTTTGCCCGGCAGACGGGTCTATTCTTCCCGTCTGCCAGATATACATATTCATCATTGACAGAAATTATGACGTATATACAATCTTTATCTCTTCCCGCTTTTGATTTTGCAAGTATTCCCGGCTCTATAAGCATAAAACGCCTCCATTATTTTATGAACGCTCTATGTAGTGCTTTCAGCCAAGAATTTTCACGATTTCGGCAAATACATCGTTGATGTCAATGGTGCCGTCTACTTCTTTGAGAATCCCGGCTTCCGTATAATAGTCGATCAGCGGCTGTGTCTGATCATGGTAAACGCCGAGACGCTTCTTCACAGTCTCCGGCTTATCGTCGTCTCTCAGGATGAGTCCGCCGCCGCACTTGTCGCAGATGCCTTCCTTCTCTGTAGGCGCATATACCATATGGTAGGTTGCTCCGCAATCCACACACGCACGGCGCCCGGACATCCGGTTTACAATGTTGTCATCCGGCACCTCTACGTTGATCGCATAATCCATCTTCTGACCCAGTTCAGCCAAAGCCTTGTCCAGAGCCTCCGCCTGGGGAATTGTTCTCGGAAAGCCATCCAGCACATATCCGTTTGCACAATCCTCCTGATTCACGCGGTCTACCACCAGGTCTACTACCAGTTCATCCGGAACAAGCAGCCCCTGGTCCATATAGGTTTTCGCTTTCTTTCCAAGCTCCGTCCCGTTTTTGATATTTGCTCTGAAAATGTCTCCCGTAGAGATATGCGGGATCGAATATTTTTCAGCTATCTTCTTTGCCTGTGTTCCTTTGCCCGCTCCCGGGGCTCCTAACATGATGATCTTCATATTCCTTCCTCCATTCACGATCCGGGGCGCCGAAAGTGCTCCGGATGATTTATCCATATAGCACTTTAACCCGTTGTGATCATTCCGCAGGAATAATACACAACGAGCTAAATATTTGATCAATACCCAAGGAATCCTCCGCCTTTTACTGCGCTTCCCTTGTTATTCAGGAAACCAGTATAATTGCGTACCAGCATCTGTGATTCGATCTGCTTGATCGTCTCGAGCACGACTCCTACGATGATGATGAGCGATGTTCCTCCGAAAGAAACATTTGCCCCGAACACACCGTTGAAGAAGAACGGAATCACCTGGACGATGACCAGTCCGCAGGCTCCGATAAAGATGATATAATTCAGGATCTTCGTCAGATAATCTACTGTCGGTCTGCCCGGACGGATGCCTGGAATGAATCCGCCGTTTTTCTTCATATTGTTTGCGATCTCTAACGGATTGAATGTGATCGAAGTATAGAAATACGCAAAGAATATGGTCAAAGCGATATAAAACAGCAATCCTATGGAGTATACTATATTCTCAGGGTCACACCAGTTATTTGAGTTCAGGCCCCTCAGTATATGGCCGCCGATCCCTCCGTCATTTCCTTTTCCAATGGCTGACGCAACAACGACCGGGAGCTGCATAAGAGAAGATGAAAAGATAACCGGGATAACACCTGCGGTATTTACCTTAAGAGGAATGTGCGTGGATTGTCCGCCGTATGTCTTTCTTCCCTTTACCTTCTGGGAATACTGAACCATGATCCTCCGCTCACCGCCCTGCAGTACAATAACAAATACCACAACAACAAACAGGACAACCAGGATGATCACTGCCGCTAACAGTCCCTTTGCAGGGGTCTTTCCCTGGATGAACTGTGTATACAATTTTATAAAATCATCCGGTATACGGGATACGATATTGATCAGCAGGACAATGGAGATTCCGTTTCCAACGCCTTTTTCCGTGATACGCTCACCAATCCACATCAGGAATGCAGAACCAGCGGTCAGCGTACATACTACGATTGCGGCATTTACAAAATTGAACTCTACCAGAAGTCCCTGACGGCCGAAGCCGACAGCCATTGCGGTAGACTCAAACAGTGCAAGGCCTACCGTCACATAACGCGTGATCGCCGCAATCTTTTTTCTACCGTCAGCCCCTTCCTTCTGCATCTCTTCCAGCTTTGGAATCGCGATAGTCAGAAGCTGCATGATGATAGAAGATGTGATATATGGTGTAATGCTCAATGCAAATACGGACATCTGGGTAAACGAACCGCCGGTAAATGCGTCAAAGAAATTGAACGCATCCCCGGTCTGGTTCGCAAAAAAGTTCTGGATATAAGCCGGATTTACTCCCGGTGTAGGCAGTTGGGATCCGAGCCTTACAACGACCAGCATCATGAAAGTGTAAAGGATCCTTTTACGGACGTCTTCTACTCGAAATGCTTTTCGTACTGTTTCTAGCATTAGATCACCTCTGCTTTTCCGCCAAGGGCCTCGATTTTTTCAGCTGCCTTTGCGCTGAACGCATTAACCTGTACGGTGAGCTTCTTCGTCAGCTCTCCGTCTCCAAGAATCTTTACGCCGTCTCTCGGATTCTTTACAATGCCTTTTTCCATCAGTGTTTCAACAGAAACAACCGCACCGTCTTCAAATACTTCGAGAGCGCTCATGTTGATGCCGACGATCTTCTTGGAGTTTCTGCAGGTAAAGCCTCTTTTCGGAATTCTTCTGTATAAAGGCATCTGTCCGCCTTCGAACCCTGGCCTCGGAGCACCTGAACGAGCCTTCTGTCCCTTGTGACCCTTGCCGGCTGTCTTACCATTCCCGGATCCATGTCCCCGGCCTCTTCTGAAGTTATTGCTGTGCTTAGAACCATCTGCCGGTCTCAAGTTTGATAAGTCCATGCTGCTACCTCCTTATCTATATTTTTTTATGCTTCTTCTTCAACCTTTACTAAATGTCTAACCTGCTGTACCATACCTCTGGTAGCTGCATTGTCCGGAAGCACAACTGTCTTGTTGAGTTTCCTTAATCCCAGAGCTTCAACGGTCTTTCTATGCTTCGGCACAGCACCGATGGTAGACTTTACTAACGTAATTTTTAAATTTGCCATTTTTACCTACCTCCTATGCCTGTTACCCAACGATTTCTTCGATTGACTTTCCGCGGAGCCTTGCAACTTCTTCAGGAGTCTTAATCCCCTTCAGACCTTCGATTGTGGCAAGCACTACATTCTGCTTGTTGTTAGAGCCTAATGATTTTGTACGGATGTTCTTGATTCCTGCCATCTCGATCACCGCACGCGCCGGACCTCCGGCGATCACACCGGTACCGTCCGGAGCCTTCTTCAATAATACGGAAGCGCTTCCGAATTTACCGATGGTATCATGTGTTACACTTTCGTTCTCGTCCAGGGAAACCTCGATCAGCTTCTTAGCCGCATCTTCTTTTCCTTTGCGGATTGCTTCCGGAATCTCGGTAGCCTTTCCTAAACCTGCACCAACATGGCCTTTTCCATCGCCGACAACTACTAAAGCTGTGAATCTCATGTTACGACCACCTTTTACGACCTTGGTAACACGTTTGATTGATACCACTTTTTCTTCTAACTCTAACTGACCAGCATCAATACGTTCCTGTCTCATATGTGTTCTCCCTTCCTAGAAATTCAGCCCAGCTTCTCTTGCTGCGTCTGCCAATGCTTTGATCTTGCCCTGATAGATAAAGCCGCCTCTGTCAAAGACAACGTCGGTGATTCCCTTTTCCTTTGCCTTTTCAGCAATGACTTTTCCAAGGTATGCTGCAGCCGCAACGTTATTTGTCTTTTCTAATTCTGCCTTCACGTCTTTTTGAAGAGTGGAAGCAGCTACCAGAGTTCTGCTCTTGCCATCGGTATCGTCGATCACCTGTGCATACATATGATTATTGCTTCTAAACACAGCCAGACGCGGCCTCTCAGCGGTACCGCTGAAACGGTTACGTAATTTCATGTGCTTTTTTCTGCGAACTTCACTTCTTGATTTTTTACTAACCATTTTCACACCCTCCTTATTTATTTTTTACCAGTCTTACCAACCTTGCGGCGGATCACTTCATCAGCGTACTTGATTCCCTTGCCCTTATATGGCTCCGGTCTTCTCTTGTCTCTGATCTCCGCTGCATACTGGCCAACTTTTTCTTTGTCGATACCCTTTACAGTGATCTTGTTCTGGCCTTCCAGAACTGTCTCGATCCCTTCCGGGTCGATCATCTCAACAGGATGTGAATATCCCAGGCTGAGGGTCAGTTTGTTGCCGGACTTCGCCGCCCTGTAACCGACACCGTTTACTTCCAGAACCTTCTCATAGCCCTGGCTGACACCGATCACCATATTGTTGATCAATGTACGGGTCAGGCCGTGGAGAGATTTCATTCTCTTGAGGTCGTTCGGTCTGGTGACAACAATTTCTTCGCCTTCCTGTCTGATTTCCATTTCCACCGGAAGCTCTCTTACAAGAGTTCCCTTCGGACCTTTTACGGTCACTACATTATGCTCAGCAATCTCTACGGTTACACCTGCAGGGATTGTGACCGGCAGTCTTCCTATACGTGACATACCATTGTCCTCCTAACTTAAATTTTCGGAGCAGAGGCTATCGTCTGCTCTGTTTTCAGTTGTTCTGTTAAATATTTGAACGGCGCGGGATTACCATACAAAACAGAGCACTTCTCCGCCAACGCCGAGTTTTCTTGCTTCTTTGTCGGTAACAACGCCTTTATTTGTAGAAACGATCGCAATTCCGAGTCCGCCCAGTACCTTCGGCATCTCTTCGCTGTTTGCGTAAACGCGGAGACCCGGCTTGGAGATTCTCTTAAGACCGGAAATTACTTTTTCGTTCTTGTCTGCACCGTATTTTAATGTGATGTGGATGGTCTTAAATGTTCCATCTTCTACGATGTCATATCTTTTGATGTATCCTTCATTGAGAAGAATATCTGCGATCGCGGTTTTCATCTTTGATGCAGGTACATCTACTGTATCATGTTTGGCAGTATTTGCATTACGGATTCTTGTAAGCATATCTGCGATTGGATCACTCATAGTCATGTCGAAGCATCCTCCTTCTATTCATTTTATCCGCTCTTACGGAAGTTCTTTTCGCTAAGCTCTGACGAAGATATTCCTCTCTTCGTTCGGAATATCTGCTTTCATACTAGGCTCGATAATACCTCGCCAAGTATTCAATGCATCGCTAAGCTCAAAGAACGACCTCGCACTAAGTTCATCTCTCGCTTTCGCTCGGATTCACTAAGTTGCTTTCGGTCACCAACTAGCTTTCTTCACTCCCGGGATCTCGCCCTTATATGCCAATTCGCGGAAGCAGATACGGCAGATTCCATATTTTCTTAAATATGCATGCGGACGGCCGCAGATACGGCAGCGGCTGTATTCTCTGGTGGAGAATTTTGGTTTGCGCTGCTGTTTGATTTTCATTGATGTCTTAGCCATGATTTCCCTCCTTACTTTTTGAACGGCATATTGAACTGTGCCAGTAATTCACGTGCTTCTTCATCCGTCTTGGCGGTTGTGACAAAGATCACATCCATACCTCTGACTTTGTCGATCTTATCGTATTCGATCTCCGGGAAGATCAGCTGCTCTTTGATTCCGAGAGCATAGTTTCCTCTTCCGTCGAACGCATTCGGATTCACGCCTCTGAAGTCACGCACACGAGGGAGCGCAAGGTTGATCAGACGGTCAACGAATTCATACATCCTCTCGCCTCTCAACGTAACCTTGCATCCGATCGCCATACCTTCTCTGATCTTGAAGTTGGCAACGGAATTTTTTGCCTTTGTGATCACTGCCTTCTGACCTGAGATCTTTTCCAGATCAGCCATCGCAGATTCCAGTAATTTTGCGTTTTCCTTAGCTTCACCTACGCCCATGTTGATTACAACTTTATCAAGCTTCGGCACTTCCATTATATTTTTATATCCAAATTTTTTTGTCATTGCGTCAACAATCTCATTCTGATATTGTTCTCTCAATCTACTCAAAGTCCCGGACCTCCTTTCCTGGATTAATCAATCACTTCACCTGTTGACTTCGCAACACGTACTTTTTTGTCCCCATCCATCTTGAAACCGATTCTGGTCGCTTTTCCCTTGTGGATATACATCACGTTGGAAATGTCGATCGGTCCTTCCTGGTGTACGATACCACCATTCTGATTTGCCATGGTGGGTTTTGTGTGCTTTGTCAGCATGTTGACGCCTTCAACCAGGACTTTTCCGTCTTTCTTATTTACGGCGAGTACTCTGCCTTCTTTGTCTTTATCTTTTCCGGCAATGACCTTCACCATATCATCTTTTTTAATCTTCATAGTTGACATTATCGGCACCTCCTACAGTACTTCCGGAGCCAGGGAAACGATCTTCATGAAATGCTTCTCTCTCAGTTCTCTGGCTACAGGTCCAAAAATACGTGTTCCACGCGGATTCAAATCATCTCTTATGATCACAGCAGCATTTTCATCGAATCTGATATAGGAACCGTCTTTACGGCGGGCACCCTTCACAGTACGAACAACTACAGCCTTTACTACGTCGCCTTTTTTAACAACGCCGCCTGGCGTTGCATCTTTAACAGTCGCAACGATCACATCTCCGATGCTGGCATATCTTCTGGTAGAACCGCCAAGTACACGGATGCAAAGTAATTCCTTAGCGCCTGTATTATCTGCTACTCTAAGTCTACTTTCCTGTTGTATCATGCAGGTAAACCTCCTTCAATTGTCTTAAGGCATAAAACATTATTTTGCCTTTTCCATGATCTCCACAAGTCTCCATCTCTTGTCCTTGGACAGAGGTCTTGTCTCCATTACTTTCACGGTATCTCCAATACGGCATTCATTATTCTCGTCATGCGCTTTTAACTTGTAAGTTTTCTTTACGATCTTCTTATAAAGCGGATGCTTAACGTGGTTTTCAACGGCAACAACGATCGTCTTGTCCATCTTGTCACTGACAACCTTGCCGGTACGGGTCTTTCTCAAATTTCTCTCTTCCACGGTGATACTCCTTTCTAGTTGCCTGCCTCAGTAATCAACGTCTGGATGCGAGCAATATTTTTTCTCACTTCTTTGATTCTGCTTGTATTGTCTAACTGATTCGTCGCATTCTGGAATCTTAAGTTAAAAAGCTCTTTTTTAGCAGCTACTAATTCTTCTTTCAATTCTTCTACGGATTTTCCTCTTAATTCGTTTACAAATGTATTAATTTTCACTGTTATCACCGCCTTCTAATTCTGCGCGAGAAACGATTTTGCATTTGCAAGGTAATTTGTGCATTGCAAGACGAAGAGCCTCTTTTGCTACTTCCTCAGGAACGCCTGCGATCTCAAACATTACACGTCCTGGCTTTACAACTGCTACCCAGTACTCTAATGCACCTTTTCCGCTACCCATACGAGTTTCTGCTGGTTTTGCTGTCACTGGTTTGTCCGGGAAGATCTTGATCCAGACTTTACCGCCACGCTTGATATAACGTGTCATGGCAACACGGGCTGCCTCGATCTGATTGGACTTGATCCAGCATGGCTCCGCTGCGATGATGCCATATTCACCATAAGTGATCGTGTTTCCTCTGAGGGCTTTTCCCTTCATGGAGCCACGGAACTGTTTACGACGTTTTACTCTTTTCGGCATTAACATTATTTATCGCTCCCTTCCTTATCAGCTTTCGTCGGAAGAATCTCGCCTTTGTAAATCCAAACCTTTACACCGACCTTCCCGTAAGTTGTGTCAGCTTCTGCGAATCCATAATCAATGTCAGCTCTCAGTGTCTGAAGCGGAATGGTTCCTTCGCTGTAAAATTCGGTACGTGCCATATCAGCACCGCCGAGACGGCCTGCTACTGCGGTCTTTACACCGAGCGCGCCGGATTTCATTGTTCTGGACATGCAGGACTTCATCGCACGCCGGAATGAAATACGGTTCTCAAGCTGCTGTGCAATATTTTCAGCTACAAGCTGGGCATCCTTATCCGGTCTCTTCACCTCTTTGATGTCCACGATCAGCTTTTTGTCCGTGTACTTCGCAAGCTCGCCTTTTACCTTCTCGATCTCTGCGCCGCCCTTGCCGATCACAACACCCGGCTTTGCGGTATAAACGATGATCTTCACACGGTCAGAAGCTCTTTCAATCTCGATCCTGGAGATTCCGGCACTGTATAATCTCTTTTTAAGAAATTTTCTGATTTCATGATCCTCCACCAGGTTGTCAGCGAAATCTTTTTCCGCATACCATTTGGAGTCCCAATCTTTGATAATTCCGACTCTTAAGCCGTGAGGATTAACTTTCTGTCCCATTATTGCCCTCCTTATCTCTCATTCAGCACGATTGTGATGTGGCTCATTCTCTTTTCGATCCTGTAAGCCCTGCCCTGTGCTCTTGGTCTGATTCTCTTCATCGTCGGCCCTTTATTTGCGTAGCACTCCTCAATATAAAGGTTCTCCGTACTCATACCGTTGTTATTCTCAGCATTTGCGATCGCTGATTTTAATAACTTCTCTATCACACTGGAAGCATATCTCGGGTTATAAGCCAAAATTCCAAGTGCAGTCTTTACATCCTTGCCTCTGATGGCATCCAACACGAAGCATGCTTTCTGAACAGATACGCGGGCATAGGAAATCTTTGCTGACGGCCGTGTATCTTTCTGCTCATTTCTATCTCTTTTGATCTGGGATCTATGTCCTTTTGCCATGGATAAACCCTCCTTTCAAATTGCTTATCGATTATCTTACTTTAGATTTTTTCTCGTCTTTACCATGTCCCCTGTACGTTCTGGTTGCCACGAACTCTCCGAGCTTGTGTCCGACCATGTCCTCGGTAACATATACCGGCACATGTCTTCTTCCGTCATGTACGGCAAATGTATGGCCGACAAATGACGGGAAAATCGTAGAACGACGTGACCATGTCTTTATCACTGCTTTACTGCCGGATGCGTTCATAGCATCGACTTTTTTCAGTAAGCTTTCATCTGCAAATGGTCCTTTTTTAAGTGAACGAGCCATAGGTTCTAACCTCCTTGTAAACTAATTATTTGATAGCTTTTCCATCTCTTCTTCTTACGATCAGCTTGTTAGAAGCTTTGTTCTTCTTACGTGTCTTAAGACCCAGCGCCGGCTTGCCCCATGGTGTTGACGGACCCGGACGGCCGATGCCTGTCTTGCCTTCACCACCACCGTGCGGATGGTCGTTGGGGTTCATAACGGAACCACGTACTGTAGGTCTGATGCCCATATGGCGTTTACGTCCTGCTTTACCGATGTTGATCAGGTTGTGCTCTCCATTGCCTACGACACCTACGGATGCTCTGCAGATGATCGGAACCATTCTCATTTCGCCTGAAGGAAGACGTAAGGTCGCGTACTTTCCTTCCTTTGCCATAAGCTGTGCGCTGTTTCCCGCGGAACGTACCAGCTGTCCGCCCTTTCCAGGATACAGCTCAATGTTGTGGATCTGCGTACCAACCGGAATGTTCTCCAGCGGCAGGCAGTTACCGATCCTTACTTCCGCTTCCGGTCCGTTCATGATCTTCATGCCGTCCTTCAGTCCTTCCGGAGCAAGGATATAAGCCTTTTCACCGTCTGCGTAGCAGACCAGTGCGATGTTGGCAGTCCTGTTCGGATCGTATTCGATACCGATCACGGTTGCCGGGATGCCGTCTTTCTTTCTCTTAAAATCTACGATTCTATATTTTTTCTTAGCGCCGCCTCCGCGATGCCTTACTGTGATCTTACCCTGATTGTTGCGGCCGGCTGTTCTCTTCTTGGATGAGAGAAGGGATTTCTCAGGTGTTGTCTTTGTGATCTCTGAGAAATCAGAGCCAGTCATCTGTCTTCTGGAAGGTGTATATGGGTTATAAGTTTTGATTCCCATTACTGTCTCTCCTTTCGTTTGCTCTAATTATTAGTTTCACGGACTTGCACCGTATATATTGAACACTTAGCGAGGTCTTTCCGAGCTTAGTGTGAAAATACACTCGGTCCACTTAGTGAGGTTCTTTCGAACTTAGTGGACGTAGTGTTTCCTTATTACTGAACACTTAGCGAGGTCTTTTACAGGCCTTGGAAGATTTCAATCTCTGCGCTGTCTTCTGTCAGCTGCACGATCGCCTTCTTTGTCTTAGCGGTCTTTCCGTATACCATGCCGCGTCTCTTGTTCTTTCCTTCGAGGTTCATTGTATTTACGCTTGCTACCTTTGTTCCGGAGAACATCTTTTCAACAGCTTCTTTGATCTGGGACTTTGTAGCTTCTGTGTGTACCAGAAACGTGTACTTCTTGTCGCCCATGATGTCCATGCTCTTTTCTGTAATGACCGGTTTCTGGATCACATCATAATATTTGATATCAGCCATTATGCGTACACCTCCTCAATCGCTGCAACAACAGCTTTCGTAGCGATCACTGTGTTGTATTTCAGGATATCGTAAACATTGATCGTATTGGTGTGTGCAGTCTTCACATCCGGAATATTTCTTGCGGAAAGCTCTGCGTTCTTGTTGTCGTCCTCCAGCACTACCAATGCCTTGTTGATCTTCAGGTTATCCAGAACTGTCTGGAACTTCTTTGTCTTGATCTCATCGAAATTGATCTCGTCGATCACGATGAACTTCTTCTCTTCTACTCTGGAAGAAAGCGCGGACTTCAATGCAGCCCTCTTTTCCTTCTTATTCATCTTTACAGAGTAATCTCTCGGAACCGGAGCGAATACGATACCGCCGCCTGTCCACTGGGGAGCTCTGGTGGAACCCTGTCTTGCGTGACCTGTTCCCTTCTGTCTCCATGGCTTCCTTCCGCCGCCGGAAACTTCGGCGCGTGTCTTTGCCTTCTGTGTTCCCTGACGGTTATTTGCAAGCTGGCCCACAACTGCTTTGTGTACAAGGTGATCATTGACCTCGACACCAAACACGGAATCGTTCAGATCGATCGTACCAACTTCTTTACCTTCGATATTATAAACAGATACTGTTGCCATCTGTGTGTTCCTCCTTTCTATGTTGTCAGATTATTTCTCAGCCTTTACTGTTTCTTTGACCGTTACGAGGCACTTCTTCGGTCCCGGTACAGAACCCTTGATCAGCAGCAGGTTGTTCTCTGCGTCAACCCTTACCACTTCCAGATTCTGAACAGTAATCTGCTTGTTTCCCATCTGACCAGGCATCTTCTTTCCCTTGAATACCTTGCTCGGATCGGATGCCGCACCGTTAGAACCAGCATGACGGTGATACTTGGAACCATGAGTCATAGGTCCTCTGCTCTGTCCGTGACGCTTGATCGCACCCTGGAACCCTTTACCTTTTGAGATCGCTGTCGCGTCTACTCTGTCGCCTGCCGCGAAGATGTCCGCCTTGATCTCCTGTGCCGGTGCATATTCTTCCGCATCTTCAAAACGGAATTCCTTAACAAATCTCTTGGAGGAAACGCCTGCCTTCTGGAAATGGCCTGCCTCAGCCCTGGTCGCGCCGTTTCTGTGAGCAACTTCCTTCTTGCCGCTCTTGTCCTTGCTGACGATCTTGTCTTTCATGTCAACAAAGCCAACCTGTACAGCACTGTAGCCGTCGTTTTCCTCTGTCTTCACCTGTGTCACCACGCAGGGGCCTGCCTGGAGCACAGTTACCGGAATCAGGACTCCGTCTTCGTCGAAGATCTGAGTCATTCCAACCTTTGTAGCCAAAATAGCTTTCTTCATATTATTACCTCCTGTGATTTACAGCGGAGCACATCTGTGCTCATCCTAAATTTTAGGATTCTGCTCATGAATTACTTGTTTTTCATCTTGATATCAATGTACACACCTGCCGGCATCTCCAGTCTGGATAATGCGTCCACCGTCTTCTGGGTCGGTGTGATGATATCGATCAGTCTTTTATGAGTTCTCTGCTCGAACTGCTCTCTGGAGTCCTTGTACTTGTGTACCGCTCTCAGGATCGTAACTACTTCCTTCTTGGTCGGAAGTGGTACCGGACCGCTCACCTGGGATCCGTTTTTCTTAACAGTTTCGATGATTTTTCTGGCTGATGCATCCACAAGCTGATGATCGTATGCCTTCAATGTGATTCTCATTACTTGACTTGCCATAAAAAAAGTCGCCTCCTTTTCGTACCATTCACTTCAGTACGACAAGCGGTGACTGTACACTCTCCCGTGTGTGTCGTGAGAAACATACACGTTACTTCTTACTGCGCCTTACGGCAGACCAGTAGTCTGTTGTGATTCGTACAGTGACTTGTCGCCAGTTTCCTAACTTGACATTCGCTCCACGGAAAACCTGCCATCCTGCACAGTTCATGCACTCGGCAGCAACCTCACGCTTCATCGCTATCATGCCACAGCTTTTTTAGTATAACGAATAGTTCTGGAAAATTCAAGTGGTTTTTTTATTTTTTTTCATAAAATTTTGCCGGCACATCACCCGGAACATTTTGTTGATATCCACCGGCTTCGCCAGATGTTCATTCATCCCGGCGTCCTTTGACATTGCAATGTCTTCATCAAACGCATTGGCCGACAGCGCTATGATGGGCACGTCTTTTGCGTCCGGCCGTTCCAGGCCGCGGATCACGCGTGCCGCCTCATATCCGCTCATAACCGGCATCATCAGATCCATGAGCACACAGTCAAACGTCCACGGGCCGGATGCCGCGAACGCATCCACAGCGGCCTTCCCATCGTTCGCAGTCACGACCTCCGCGCCTGCATCCTCCAGCATAAATTCCACGATCTCGCAGTTGATCTCATTGTCCTCCACCAAAAGGACACGCATCCCTGCAATATCGGCCTGCACATTCCGCTCTGTATCCACAGGCCGGGTGCTCCACGCCTTATCGATCCGAATGGGAAGCGTGACCTCAAACACGCTCCCTCTGCCGATCCAGCTGTCTACCTCAATGGTCCCCTCCATCTGGTCTACCAGCTTCTTGGCTACGGACATGCCAAGCCCAACGCCGTTATAGTTGGTTCTTGCGTCCTGGTGTTCCTGGGTAAAGGGCTCAAAAATATGCTTTTTGAAGTCTTCCCCAATGCCGATTCCGGTATCCTCGATCACAAACCGATATTTTCCGATCCCGTCCTGGCAGGCAGTCTCTTTTACCTGAACAAATACAGAACCATTGGTCCGGTTATATTTGAGCGCATTGTCCAGAATATTCATCAGAATCTGCTTTAAATGCAGCGGGTTTCCGATCAGCCTGCTGTGCTGCAGCTGAACCTCCTCCAACACCAGCCGGATTCCTGCTTCCTCCGCCTGGACTGATAAAATTGATATACAATTTTCCAATATATCATGAAGCTCAAAGGGTTCCTCTGTCTCTGCTGTTATTCCGCTATCCAGCTTGCTGACCTGAAGTACGTCATTGACCAGGGACAGCAGATGCTCCGTTGACATACGGATCTTCTCCTGACATGCTCTCTGCCGCTTCGGATCATCCTGACTCTTCTCCATGATCGCCAGCATTCCCAAAATTCCGTTGATGGGGGTGCGGAGATCGTGGGACATATGGGATAAGAACTCACTCTTCGCCGAGTTTGCGCGCCGAACCTTCTCCAGCAGCTCCATGATGGCCTGCTCCTGCTTCTTCCTCGTCACCATGGTCTCCGTGATATCCTGATGGTATCCGTTCAGGCAGACACCCGGCTTTTTAAATTTTTTGTCCGGCACACCGCCGCAGCGGACATAGATTTCCCCAAGCTCCGGATGCTTCCAGGGATAGACTACCTCAGAGCGCCTGCCCTCCGCCATCTCCCGCACCGCTTCCTGCACCATCTCCACATAGCCCGGCTTAATGTTTTCAAACCAGTGCCGATAGCATTCCTCCGGCTCGATCATATCCGATACTCCCAGGAGGATGCGCATGGTCCGATCCGCATACATCCTTGGCCGGCAGCCTTCCTCCAGCTCGATGGTCCAGATGCCGGTCCTGGCTCCCTCCAGGATGTCCTCCAGACTCTGCCTTGCCTCCAGCCTGTACTTCTCCTCCTGCTCCACCACGGCATTGACATCCCGGTAGGCAAAGATCACGCTGTTCTCCTCCGCATTCTCCGCAGCGGAAAAATGGAGCTCCAGGTATTTCAGGCCATAGGAATTGTCTTCTACCTGGTAGCGGATATCGAACTTTTTCTTTCTCTCAAGCTGAGCCAGCACGTAGTCCTTCTTCGTTACAAGGCGGAGCCTTTTCTGATCCCGCGGTACTACATACCGGGAAATATACTGCTCCATCGCTCTCTGATAGCCGTCCTCAAAATTAACGTTCCAGTCCTCTTTGATCCGCTCGTTGTCCCGGTATACCACACATTCGCCTGTGTCGAAGTTCACCTGATAGATGCCCAGATAATCCACACTGAGGGCATGAAGAACATTATAGCTCCGCTTTTGAAGCTCACGGACCAGATTGCGCCGCTTCAGCGAGGATACGATAAAGTATGCCGCTGTCTGGAGCATATTCGACGCGTATTCCAGCGACTTCGCAGGCGGATTGTCCACGCCGTAAAAACCGATCAGATTTTTGTTATCATAAAGCGGGACTACTACAAGGGAATGGATGTTCTGCCGTTTGAGGGTGGTATACATCAGAGGGTCACTCTCCCGGATCTCTTCCAGGTCCTGAATGACATTATGCCTGCCGACCGTAAAATTCCGATACCAGACCGCACACACCTCCGGAGGGACATTTTGCAGATTCTCCTTTTCCGGCTCCACACCGTCTGCCACCCACTCATAGGTATTGTCGTCGCCGCCGGACCCGTTCCGCTCAAATATGTAGGTCCGCGCCCCGTTCAGCGCTTTTCCCAGGTGCTCCAGCAGCACCTCCAGCGACTGGTCCGGGGTCTCTTCCAGCAGGGCAACGCGGAGTCCCTCATTGATGACAGCCTCCAGATTCTGAACGCTCTGCATACCGCTGTGCCGTTCACAGGCCCAGGCGTCCGGCGCACCTTCACCGGTCCGTTCAAAAAACTCCTTTGGATCATGCATAAACTTTTCCTCCGTATGTTCTAAAAATCACACTGCTGACGGCTACCGCAGTGTATCTTCATGCCAACACATTCCTTTTCTTCTTAAAATGTCTCTTTTATGAAAATTTTATTTGTTATGATTACATCTTAACATGCAGGACCAGCTTTATCAATACTAACAAAATTTATTGAATTCCCCTCGAAAAAATGATAGTCTATTATACAAAGTGATGTAACTGCAAATTTCTGAAAGAATGAGGATTTTATCATGTGGATTGCGGACCAATGGAAGGATTATGAGATCATAGATTGTTCAAAGGGAGAAAAACTGGAGCGGTGGGGGGATTATACCCTGATCCGGCCGGATCCGCAGGTGATCTGGGATTTTCCCAGGGAGGCCCCTGGCTGGAAGCGGTGGAACGGGCATTACCACCGGAGTAAAAAGGGCGGCGGAGAATGGGAATTTTCCAGACTGCCGGAGCAGTGGCAGATTCATTACGGATCCCTGACTTTTAATTTAAAGCCGTTTAATTTTAAGCATACCGGACTGTTTCCGGAACAGGCGGCAAACTGGGACTGGTTTTCAGGACTGATCCAGGAAGCGGGACGTCCTGTCAAGGTCCTGAACCTGTTCGCATATACGGGAGGCGCTACACTGGCAGCGGCCGCAGCCGGGGCACAGGTTACCCATGTGGATGCCTCCAAGGGGATGGTTGCCTGGGCAAAGGAAAACGCGGTGTCCTCCGGCCTGAAGGATGCGCCCATCCGGTGGCTGGTGGACGATTGTGTAAAGTTCGTAGAACGGGAGATCCGGCGGGGAAATGTCTATGATGCGATCATCATGGATCCGCCTTCATACGGGCGGGGGCCCAAAGGGGAAGTCTGGAAGATCGAGGATATGATCCATCCGCTGATCCGACTGTGCACACAGATCCTGTCGGAAAACGCGCTGTTCTTCCTGGTCAACTCCTATACAACCGGACTGGCTCCGGCGGTGCTCACTTACATGATCGGCGCGGAGCTGAAAAGCCGGAACGGTCATGTGGAATCCCAGGAGATCGGACTGCCGGTAAAAAGTACCGAACTGATCCTGCCGTGCGGGGCTTCCGGAAGGTGGAGCGCAGAGCTCTAACTAAACAGATTTCTCACGCCTGTTCAATACAGTTATTTTAAAAGGGGTTGCTCACCGCAGCCCCTTTTTACAGTCATTTTATGCATCCTGGCATTCCATTCCTATTATCTTTCATCGAACAAAACCGAAGAATTTTAATTTAAGTCCTTTCTTTCTATATTAGATATATCCGTCAGCAGCCTGATATCTTCAAAACTCCAGTCACTGCACTCATCATAAAAGACCTCATCTTTTCGCTTTTTAAAGATTCGAAATGGTTTCGTTCCGGAATTATCATAAATATGACACACATCGCATACTTTAACTAAGTCTTTTATTAAACTCAGTGCCCTGTCGTATCTTGCAATTATCTTTTCTTCCGGAACATCATGCCCTCCCGATTCCACCCTTGATCTCACACGCCAGACATTGATCGTAGGATCAGAAGTAAGGATATAATAACAGCGAATAAAATAACCTGCTCCTTTCGCTTTCTCCAGCAACTTCAAATTACGTTCTGTTGACAGCACTGTTTCAAAGCAAAATTCTTTCATTTGCTCTATATGATCCTCTCTTTGCTTTTCTGCCAGCTGTGCCGCTTCTATGTCAGAACATTTCAGACTTTTTTTAATTTCATCGGCATTGATATAATCCATTGGCGGCTTTAGTAATTCTGTAAACGTACTTTTTCCAGAACCATTTGGTCCCGCAAAAACGATCACCTCAGGTTTTTTCTCTGACACGCTCGCTATAACGCTCCTTCCTCATCCTTTTGCCCACTTCTATTCTGGATCCGTCACTATATTCTTTATATATAATCTGCGTTTTACTATCGTATACAATAATAGGAATATCCATCGCCCTTTTTTTTTCAAGCTCAATTCTTACTGCTTCATTTGCGCGTTTTACCACCGCTTCATCCGAAATATACTCTTCGCGCTTCATGATCTGTCCTCCTTCTCATATACTCTATATTATACTAACAGCCGAGGAAATCTGCCAATATACCTGCATGCTGCCAGCGCCGCCACGGCTCCGTCCGCCGCCGCGGTCGTGAGCTGGCGCACTTCCTTTGTACGGCAGTCCCCCGCCGCGAAAATGCCCTCACAGGATGTCACGCAATCCTCCGACGCCTCTACAAAACCGGACTCATCCAGCCTGACCAGCCCTGCAAATGCCTGATTCTCCGGGACCTGTCCGATTGCCACGAATACACCGGACACAGAGATCTGAAAATCTTCTCCCGTCTTTTTATTATTTAATACCAGCCCTTCCACCACATTTTCTCCGACCAGCTCTTTCACGGTCGCGCTCAAAACAAATTCTACATTCTCTTTTCTTTTCAGAGGCTCAACCAGTCCGGCTTCCCCGCGGAACTCGTCCCGGCGGTGTACCAGATAGACTTTATTGCAGTAATTGGAAAGAAATTCCGCATCCTGCAGAGCCGTATTGCCCCCGCCGATCACAGCCACATCTCTGCCCTTAAAAAATGCCCCGTCGCAGGTGGCGCAGTAGGACACTCCGGCTCCCACAAGCTTATCTTCCTTTTCCAGTCCCAGATGCCGGTGGGTCACTCCTGTAGCAATGATCACTGTGCGGCAGGGGTATTCCTTCCCTTCCGTCTCGATCACCTTGATGCCGTCCTCCTCCCGGATCCCTGTCACCTGCTCCAGCTCTGTCTCTGCCCCCAGCTTCATGGCCTGATCCAGCAGGTTCATGGAAAATTCCGCCCCGCTGACACTGGCAATCCCTGGATAATTCTCCACATTGGGAGAAGACGTGATCTGCCCGCCGTAATTCATCGCTTCTATGATAACTGTCCGCTTTCCGGCACGCTGTCCGTAAATTGCTGCTGTCATTCCGGCGGTTCCTCCGCCTATGATTCCAATATCGTACATCATTTCTTTAACCTCTCTGTTTCATTTCTATGACGGCCGCAGTTATGTCCTTACCATTCACAGTCACTTCAATAAGGATTATTCCTGCTGCCTTTCCATATAGAGAAAGCCTGCCGCTGGCAGTCTTTCTGCATACATGGTATTTATATTGAATACGCAGGAATCCTTTCGGCTCCCTGCGCATTCATTTTTTTCAAACTGTCATAAAATTCCTCCGACCGTGCGGTTGGATACTCCTTCACATACAAGATGCCGATGCTCTTTCATGACAATTTTTCCACCTGTACGGTTAGATGATCTAAAGATCATCTAACCTACGCATCCAGTCGCAAAATCCGTGCTATCGCACTCTTGCGTCTGCTAAAGCAGCCGCATTTTGCTCATTTATGCGTAGGCTGCTAATCCATAATCTCAGTTTTATGCAATAAATTGCATAAAACTGAGATTATGGATTGCAACCGTACAGGTGGCAATTTTTCAATCTCATTCTTTATTATTCTCAGCATATGCTTTTATATTCGATGCATTTGCCATCTTTTTCACGCCGTCCTCGTCTACGACCACAAGCGTCGGCGCCTGCATCACGCCGTACTTCTTCACCAGCTCTTCATTCTCCTCCGCGTCTACCAGTTCGTAGGAAATGTGCGCCTTTTCCAGTGATTTTGTGGCGATCCTGCAGTTCGGGCAGGTCTTTGTCGTGAACAGGATTGCTTTGATCCCGTCCTCTCCCTTTTCTCCCGAAACCGCCGAGGACATTGTATCCTGCTTTACCGCTGCTTCCTTCTTCACCGCCGTCTTCGGCTTCATCCGGGAGCCGGAATCGAACACATCGTAAACCTTCCGCTCCTTGAACTCCTGGGCCTTGCCGTCATTCCAGTTCTTGACCGGACGGTAATATCCGGTGATCCGGCTGTAAACCTCCGTCTCTTCCCCGCAGCACGGGCAGGTATACTGCTCACCGCTGATATAGCCGTGATTCTTGCAGATAGAATAGGTCGGAGACATCGTATAATATGGAAGCTTGTAATTCTCCGCGATCTTTCTCACCAGAGCTGCCGCCGCCTTCCAGTTGGGCAGCTTTTCTCCCAGGAAGGTATGGAATACGGTTCCTGATGTATACAAGGTCTGCAGTTCGTCCTGAATGTCCAGCGCCTCGAACACATCCTCCGTATAGCTCACCGGAAGATGGGAGCTGTTCGTATAATACGGTGTGCCGCACTCCTCCGCTGCTGTGATGATATCCGGGAACTGCTCCACGTCATGCTTGGCCAGACGGTACGTGGTGGACTCTGCCGGGGTTGCTTCCAGGTTGTACAGGTCTCCGTACATTTCCTGATAATCCGACAGGCGTTCCCGCATATGGTTCAGCACATCCTTCGTAAACTGCTGGGTCTCCGGATGGGTGAGATCCTTTTTGAGCCATTTTGCATTCAGTCCGGCTTCATTCATTCCCACCAGGCCGATGGTGGAAAAATGATTGTCAAAGGAGCCCAGATACCGCTTTGTATATGGATAGAGTCCTTCCTCCAGCAGCTTGGAAATGACTTCCCTCTTGATGTGGAGGGAGCGGGCTGAAATATCCATCAGCCGGTCCAGCCTGGTATAAAATTCCTCTTCATTCTCTGATAAATATGCGATACGCGGCATGTTGATCGTCACAACGCCGACAGAGCCGGTGCTCTCCCCGCTTCCGAAGAAGCCGCCGGACTTCTTACGCAGCTCCCGCAGATCCAGGCGCAGACGGCAGCACATGCTCCGCACATCGCTGGGTTCCATATCGCTGTTGATATAATTTGAAAAATAGGGCGTACCATATTTTGCAGTCATCTCAAAAAGCAGACGGTTGTTCTCTGTCTCGGACCAGTCAAAGTCACTGGTGATGGAGTAGGTCGGGATGGGATACTGGAAGCCTCTGCCCTCCGCGTCGCCCTCGATCATGGTCTCGATAAATGCCTTATTGACCATATCCATCTCTTCCTTACAGTCTCCATAGGTGAAGTCCTGCTCCACTCCGCCTACGATCGCCGGAAGGTTGGCCAGGTCATTCGGCACGGTCCAGTCCAGTGTGATATTGGAAAACGGCGACTGGGTTCCCCATCTGGACGGAATATTCACACCGAAAACAAAGGATTCGATACACTTCTTCACTTCCGGATAGGTCAGATGATCTGCCTTTACAAACGGCGCCAGATACGTGTCAAATGACGAAAATGCCTGGGCGCCGGCCCATTCGTTCTGCATGATCCCCAGGAAATTGACCATCTGGTTGCAGAGCACGCTCAGATGCTTTGCCGGAGCCGCCGTGATCCTTCCCACGATGCCGCCCAGCCCTTCCTTGATCAGCTGCTTCAAAGACCAGCCCGCGCAATACCCGGTCAGCATGGACAGGTCGTGAAGATGGATGTCCGCATTCTTATGCGCCTGGGCGATCTCGTCGTCGTAAATCTCGGACAGCCAGTAATTGGCCGTGATCGCACCGGAATTGCTCAGGATCAGACCTCCCACGGAATAGGTCACTGTGGAATTCTCCTTCACGCGCCAGTCCGTCACCTTCACATAGCTGTCTACAATATCCTTGTAATCCAACAGGGTAGAATTCAGATTCCGGATCTTCTCCCTCTGCTTTCTATATAAAATGTATCCCTTCGCCACATCTGCGTAGCCTGCCCGGATGAGCATGGATTCCACGCTGTCCTGGATATCCTCCACAGATACAAGCCCCTTCTTGATCTTTGGTTCAAAGTCCGCCGTCACCTTCAATGCCAGCAGATCGATAATGTCCTGATTATACTCCTTCTCTTTCGCCTCAAATGCCTTGCGGATTGCCTCGCTGATCTTGGACAGATCAAACGGCGCAACCTTACCGTCTCTCTTTGTAACCTGATACATATGCGCGCTCCCCTTTCTGTCTTAAACGGTATGCAGGAAATAGACAATGACTGCCCGGCATCTCTGCCAGGCATCCTGCATATTGCAACCGTTATTGTATCACCCTGTACCCCTGTAACCATGTATGCGGTACAAGTGTGAACAGTAATTATTCTAACACTATATAACCCTCCTGTCAAATAAAAAAACAACAATATCTTGTGCTGTTTTTAGCCAAAGCAACCAGATATTGTTGTTTTTTTATTTCAAGATAATTTATATATAGTCAGTAACCGCCGCAGAAAAATTCTTAGTTCTCAATGATCTCGCACAGAAAGCGTGAATTTTCTGAATTCTTCCATTTATTCCATATATTTGCAGATATGGCCGCAGATCGATACACAAAGTCCGCCGTTTCCTGCTTTTTGTAATACTCTGATCCTGAAAATCCTTCGGAACGGCAAAAACTAACCCCTATCTGCTGTAGATCATCCTCCAAAAAAGTTCCTAAAAAATGTAGGAATCCGGATTCCTGTTCCAAATGAAATGCCTCAGCGCACCCCCGGCCGTGACATATTTTGTAAGCAATCCCGCGGTTTATTCCACCCCGCGCAGCTCTGCATTGGGTACATTGCGCTGAACCACCTCCAGCGCCTGGACAAGAATCTCCTTCGTATACGCCCGCAGTCCCGGACGGATCAGATCGCCGGATACCCGGAAGCTCTGCAGATAATACCGCTGTGCCCCCTTGATCCATCTTCCGATATCGGAAAAATCCTCCCGTTTGTGAAATTCCCTCACGACCGTGGTGCGGAATTCATAGGGAACCGTTCCTGACATCAAAAAATCCACGCTCCGGAAGATCTCTTCCATATTGTAGTCCGGGATTCCGATGGTGATCCCATATTTTCCAGGAGCATTTTTTATATCCATGGCCACATAGTCCAAAAGCTTTTCCTCCGCCAGATGCTTCAAAAGCCGGGCATTGCTGCCGTTGGTGTCCAGCTTCACACTGTAGCCGATCTCCTTGACCCTGCGGATAAAATCCTCCAGCTCCGGCTGCAGCAGCGGCTCTCCTCCTGATATGCAGATGCCGTCCAGCACCCTCCAGCGTTTTTTCAGGAAATTCATAACCTGCTCGACCGGGATATTCCTATCCAGGTCAATATGAGTCACCAGAGACGCATTATGGCAAAACGGGCAGCGAAAATTACAGCCTGCAGTAAATATCGTGCATGCCACTTTTTCCGGATAATCCAAAAGTGTGAGTTTCTGCAGTCCCTGTATATTCATTCCGCTTCCCCCTTTCACATTTACAAATTACGCGACACCTCCGCGCATGCCTTCATGGACTCGATCAGCGCACTGCGGAAGCCTTTTTTCTCCAGGACGCGCACCGCTTCTATGGTCGTCCCTGCCGGGGAGCAGACCATATCCTTCAATTCGCCTGGATGCCGTCCTGTTTCCAGAACCATTTTTGCGCTTCCATAGACCGCCTGTGCCGCGAACTTATAGGCCTGGGCACGGGGCATCCCCTCCGCCACCGCCGCGTCCGCCATGGCCTCGATCATGATAAATACATAGGCCGGGGAGCTTCCGCTGACCGCCACCACCGCGTCGATCAGATTTTCCGGAACGACCTCTGTCTCCCCGATGGTCTTCAAAATGCTGACCACGTATTCCAGCTCTTCCTTACTTACACAGTCGTTGGGGCAGACAGCGGTCATCCCCCGGCTGACCATGGCCGGGGTATTGGGCATGGTGCGCACAAGCTTGACTGGTTTTCCGAAATGCTCTTCCAGCCACCCAAGCGTCTTGCCCGGCGCAATGCTGATCAAGAGCTGCTTGTTGGAGATCACATGCTTGATCTCCGCGATGACAGTCGAATAATACTGCGGCTTTACACACAGGAATATGACCTCCGCCCGTTCCGCCACCTTGCGGTTGTCCGGCGTGACGTGAATCCCATAAATATTCTGCATGTGTTCCCGGCCCGGCGCCGATATGTCAGAGCCGATGATCTCCTCCGGAGGAATCAGTCCGTTCTTGATGATCCCGCCGATGATTGCTCCGGCCATGTTTCCAGTTCCAATAAAACCTAATTTCATTATAATCTTCCTCCTGTCGATTTCAAAATCACCGAACCTTGAAGCTGCTTTCCTGCTCCAGCGGAATCTCCTCTGTGTCCATCCATTCAATCCGTATGAACTGACTGCTGTTCAGCCCTACGAGGAGCTTCTGGATCAGGGGCTCCCTTCCCTGGATCTCCAGCGTCACCGTGCCGTCCCATTCATTTCTCACCCATCCGGTCAAATGCAGGGACAATGCCAGATACTTTGCCGTATACCGGAAGCCCACGCCCTGTACACGGCCGTGGAATACGATGTGCTTTCTGACTTCTGCCATCTGATCCCTTCTCTCCTGAATCTGTTTTTCTAAGGTAAGCTGCCTGCGCTTACCTACATTCTATACCACTTTGCGGAAAAAATCAAAGAATAACAGATACAAAATAGATATTTCTATGGTAGAATGAAAACAAAATCAAATTTACATATAAAATCAAGCAGGAGGGATCATTTTATGGCGATACAGCCTTTTCCCCGTCCTCTGTCGGACAGGCTCCGGCTGCTGGCGGGGCATTCCGATACACAATACCCGGACGGATATGAGCTGATCTACAGTTCCCGCAGGACTCTGGCCGTCCAGATCACTTCCGGCGGGCAGGTCAGGGTACGTGCTCCGAGACGTACATCAAAGGCTGCGGTCGAACGTTTTCTGATTGAAAAACAGGACTGGATCCTGAAGCATCTGACGAAGGCGGCAGCGCAGGCTGTACCGCCACCGCCACCGCTGCCGGAGAGTGAGCGCCGCCGCTATATGGGAACGGCCCGGGATATTTTTACACGGAAGGCTGCTTACTATGCTTCGATCATGCGGGTGACATACGGGCGCATTTCTATCCGGGAGCAGAAGACCCGGTGGGGGAGCTGCAGCAGCAAGGGGAATCTGAATTTTAACTGGCGGCTGATCTTTGCGCCGGAGGAGGTGCTGGATTATATCGTGGTGCATGAGCTGGCGCACCGAAAGGAGATGAACCATTCTCCCGCTTTTTATGCCGTTGTGGCATCCGTGCTGCCGGATTATAAGAAGGCCCAGAGATGGCTCAGAGAGCATGGAGAAAGCCTGTGGAACGTTGTGTGAATGTTCCGCAGGCTTTCTTTTTTGTGATAAAAATGAAATTGTTCAGAATTGCAAAGTATCGACAATATTTGTAAATCTAATATTTCAAACCCAAACAGCAAGTTATGGTTTAAGCATGTTCTTTCCGCTGTGTTTTAAAATCTTTCGCCGCAAACAGCAGCATGATCAAGGTGCATAGATACGGTATCATAGACAGGAATTGCGTCGGGATCGGAAAAGCCTGCATACGCAGCTGTATCGTTTCCGTCAGTCCGAACAAAATGGAGATCCATACACAATACACTGGATTCTTTTTTGCAAATACGAAAATTGCAAGGGCAATATATCCTCTTCCTGCCACCATATCCTTGCTGTAAAAATTGAGCTGGCTCAGCGACAGAAAAGCTCCGCCCAGCGCCGACAGCCCTCCGCAGACCATCACCGATACATATTTGATCAGATCGGAACGCAGTCCCAGGCTGTCCACCACTCTGTCATTGATCCCTGCTGCCCGCAGGCGGATTCCGATCGGCATCCTGTATATGACGATCCAGGATATGACCGTTACAGCCGCCAGAAGATATGCCAGTCCGGAATAGCCCGACAACAGTACATTTAGAACCGGGATCTCTTTTATGACCGGAATCTGGATCGTAGAAAGAGATGGCACCATTGCCGATTTTCCCTTGCTTCCAAAAATTCCGATCATCAGTACAGAAACCAGACCCTCTGCTATGATATTCATTCCCACGCCGGCTACCACCTGGTTGGATTGATATCTGACGCAGAACACGCCGAAGATCAGCGCATACAGCGCCCCGGCCGCTGCTGCTGTCAGGACCCCGATCCATGCGCTGCCGAAATAATATGCCCCGAGCACTCCCGCAAACGCGCCGATCGTCATAAAGCCTTCCAGCCCCAATGCCACGATCCCCGAAAATTCCGAGATTGCCCCGGCGATGGACGCATATCCAAGAGGAATCGACATTCTGATGGATGACGCAATGATATTTAAAAATGTATTCATCGTTTTTTCCTCCTGCTTTTCACTCTGAAAGATTTTATGAGCAGCGGCGCCGAAACCGTCAATATGATCAGGCCCTGCAGGATCGAAACCAGTTCCGACGGGATCCCTTCGAACATCGCCATGGAAAGGCTCCCCGTTCTAAGACCTCCGAAAAGAATGCTGGATAAAAATACACCGACCGCAGAATTTTGTCCCAGTACGGCAATCGCCATTCCGTCAAATCCATATCCCGCGGACATTCCGATCACATACCGTCCATAGGTCGCCGCCACCAGCATTCCTCCGGCCATTCCGGCTATGGCGCCGGACATTGTCATGGACATCAGCCTGGTCTGATTCATACGGATTCCGCCGGCCTCTGCCGCCTTGTCGTTATCTCCGGCCGCGATCATATTATATCCCGCAACCGTATATCTGTAAAATACCCCTGTCAGTAAGATCATTCCGCACGCAATGACAAATGCCCATGTGATCTTCGAGCCTGTCCATATAGCCGGAAGCATTTTTTCTGGTTCCAGCGCTTCGCTCTGCGGGATCGTTCCTTCTGCCATAAACGGCCCGGAAAATAAATATTCTGCCAGATTTAACGCGATATAGTTCAGCATGATCGTGGATACGACTTCATTTGCCTTGCAGAACACCTTCATCATTCCGGCGATGAGAGCCCATGATCCGCCTGCAAGCATTGCAGATACAATGCATACAAGTACATGGAGCGGCATCGGAAGAAATGAGGTCTGCAGCCCTGTCAGAATATATGCGATCGCCCCGACAACAACCTGTCCCTCCAATCCAATATTAAAAATCCCGCTTTTGAACGCAGCCATAGCTGCCAGACCGCAGAAGATCAGCGGAACACATTTTTCCAATGTCCCCATGCAGGAGCGGAATGAACCAAACGCCCCTCTCAGCAGAGAAGAATATGCCGCAATCGGCGAATAGCCGCATACAAGGATGACCGCACTCCCCGCAAGCATTGCGATCAATATGGAAAGAAGAGGGACCGACATTTTTTCCAGTGCTCGCTTAATCCTCATTTTCCTTTCCCCCTCCCATATAAAATCCCAGTTTTGTCGGGGTAAATGTCCCGGCAATATTTTCTGTTACCATATGTCCCTCATACATGACGCCGATCCTGTCGCTCAGGCGGAATAGTTCATCAAAATCTGCTGTGATCAGAAGGATTGCCGCCCCCTGTCGCTTCAGCTCCAAAATGCTCTCATGGATGATCTCACATACCCCGACATCCACCCCGCGGGTCGGATGCGCAATGACCGCCAGCCTGGGATTGCGATAAAATTCCCGGCCGATGATGATTTTCTGCTGGTTTCCCCCGGAAAAGCTTTTCAATGGAAGGGCTTTATTTCGGGGCGATACCTGATATTTTTCAAATATTTCTTCCAGCATCGCATCTATTTTCTTCCAGTCCATTTTATGTCTGGACGTTACAAGATCACTGTACTGGTTCCCCAGCGCGACATTCATGGAAGCATTCTGTCCCAGCAGCAGTCCCCGTTCCATACGGTCCGAATGGATAAACGACACTCCGGATTCCACGATCTGCCTGGTCGTTTTTCCGGAAATATCTTCCCCCAGGACCTCCAGCCGGCCCTTCCAGCCTCTCAGGATCCCGCTGATCACTTCCAGAAGCTCCAGCTGTCCGTTCCCTTCAATCCCGGCGATCCCGTAGATTTCTCCGCTGTACACCTCCAGGCTTAGCTGGTCCAGTGCCTTTGTTCCGTCCTCTCTTACGTAATCAAGCCCATTGATATACAACGCAGTTCCGCCGGGCTGCAGCTTCTCCTTCTGAAATTCCTTCGGCTGATGGTCCACCATCATGCAGGTCAGCTGATAGGGATCTGTTTCTTCTTTTTTTACATATCCGCCCATAACTCCATGCCGCAGGACAAAGATCTCATCCGCGATCTCCATGGTTTCATGCAGCTTATGGGTAATGATGATAATGGATCTTCCGGCAGCCTTCAATTTGCGGATCACATCAAAAAGGCCCTCTGTTTCCTGAGGAGTCAGAACCGCCGTCGGTTCATCCAAAATCAATAATCTTGCCCCGTGGTACAATGCCTTGATGATCTCTACCTTTTGTTTCTCACCCACTGACAGATCCGAAACCCGCATAGCCGGGTCGATTCCGAAATGATACGCATCCGAGATCTCAAGAACCCGCCTGCGGGCCTCCTTCGTATGAAAAAGAAGGCCTTTCACAGGTTCCGCCCCCATCACCACATTTTCGGCCACGGTAAACTCTTCGATCAGCATAAAATGCTGATGTACCATCTGGATCTCAACAGCAATCGCGTCACGCGGGCTTTTGAAGCTTACCGGATTTCCGTCGAAGAAAATCTCACCGCCGTCCGGCTGGTACAGACCATAGATCGTATTCATCAAAGTGGTTTTTCCAGCTCCGTTCTCACCCAGCAGAGAAGTGACCTTTCCCTCATCGCACCAGAAGTCCACATCCTGATTTGCCGTAAAATCTCCGAAAACTTTTGTCAGCTTTCTGGTTTCCAGTAAATGTCCCATCCCTTCCCCTTTCTGATTCCGTTACTTTTGTTCGCTCAGGAATCGGTCTACATCCTCCAGCTCCCTCGGCAGCTTATACTCGCCTGATATCACCTTTTCCATATAGGTATCGACTTCCGCCTTCAAAGCATCGCTTACTTCTACATTACTTCCTTCATAGCCGATCTCCAACGTTTCCTCGGCCAGGCCGTAGGTCAGTGTTCCGCTTTCCAGTTCATCTGCGACCAGCTTTTTACCCACGTCACTCATCACAGCATCCCACAAGCGCAGGCCTGACGCAATAATATGATCGGGCGCATTGTCATTCTGATTCACTTCGATTCCAAAGGCATACCCTTTCATCTTCTCAGCCGCCGTGAATACGCCGAGCCCGGAGCCTCCCGCGCAGGCAAACACGATATCGCATCCGTTTTCATACAATCCGTTTGCGATCTCCGTTGCCTTTGACGGATCGGAAAAGCTGCCCACATATGCGATATCGACATCTGCTTCCGGATTTGACAACAAAACACCCGCTTTATAACCTGCAGCAAATTGATTGATCACCGGGCTGTCCGATCCGCCGACGAATCCGACTCTCTGCTCTTCATTCAACAGCGGCAGGGCATTTTCTTTTTCCAAAAGCCCTGCCAGAACACCAAGCTGAAATCCTGTCTCCTCTGCGCGGAACAGCACATTGGTCACATTGTCCGCCTCTGTTTCCGAGTCAACCAGCACAAAACGCTGTTTTGGAAATTCGGCCGCAACCTTTGACAGGGCATCGGTCTGCTCAAAGGAGATACAGAAGATTCCCTCATATTCCCCGGTATCCGCAAAGAGCCTCTGCATATTTTCGTAATCCGATTTTTCCTCCGGCTCCACCACATTTATCTTTACACCCTCAGACTCCAGAGCCTTGATTCCCTCGTATGACGCGTCATTCATATTTTTGTCCCCAAGGCCTCCCGTACCGGTGATAAATCCAATCTGTGCCGATGCACCCGCGCTGTTCTCTCCGCCGCTGTCCCCGTCTGCTTTTTTGCCGCAGCCTGCCAGAAGTCCTGCTGCCAATACAATACACATCATCCTGATCGTTCTGTTTTTCATAAGTCCTTTACCTCCGCTTTCATTTTAGAATAGTCCCTGGAAAATAACTTCAGTACAATGCATTTTGTTCCGCAAATCCGATCAATCCTTCAAACTGTTTTTCATTGATCGTTATCTTTCCCTTTTCTATTGTGATCTGATTTTGATTTTTTAACAGCCTGACCGCCCGGTTGAGTGTTTCCACACTGATACCGATCTCGCTTGCGATCACCGGCCTGGTCTTTCGGATTCTTACGATCTGATTTTCGTCCTCATCTCTCTCATAGCTGTTGATCAGATAGACCACCACCTTTTGAATCCCCTGTTTAAAAAGATTCTGTCCTCTGTCGTAGCTGCTCGAATGCATCTTACTGGCAATCTGGGAAGATACATAATACAGAAAGTCAATGTTTGTCTTCAGTTCCTCCGCAAACAGCTTGATGGGCATTTTCAAAGCATATACATCCTCTGCGACTACAAGCGTAGCAGCATTGATAAATGTACCCGACAGAACTTCTATGTCTGATACAATGGATCCTTTTTTTAAAACAGAAAATTGGTAGATGCTCCCGTCCAGAAACTCCGACCGCACATACATGGCCCCGCTCACTACATAATAAGCATATTGGGCTCTCTCTCCTTTTTGGATCAGTATACCGCCCTTCTTCACATACACGGGCAGCGCTTTTTCATATAACCGCTTTGAGATCTTTTTCAGAGTATTCTCCTCACTGCATTGTTCTTTCATGTTATTGTCCAAATCTGATGCATTCATAATATCATTTCTCCCTTTTTCAAAAAATGTCATATGACCTTTTTTTGCTTTTAGTTATACTATATAATTTCACCGAAAGAAAAACAAGGCAGTAATGCAAAATGCACAAAAAGAACGAAAGGAGTTTTAATTATGAAAATTGCAATCATCGGTTCCGGCAATATTGCGAACACCCATGCGCAGGAGCTGACAGGAATGGGGCGGAAAATTGCGCTGGTTGTCGGGATCGTACCGGAGCAGACGGAAGAATTTCAGAAAAAATGGAATATAGAAGAAGCTTCTACAGATTTTCACCGGGCGCTTGAACGGGATATTACCACGGTACATGTGTGTACCCCGCCGACGCTACACTATCAGATGGTTAAGGATCTGATCCTTGCGGGAAAGCATGTGATCTGTGAAAAACCGCTGTGCCTGACAGCCGTGGAGGCAAAGGAATTATATGAGCTTGCTCTCAGCAAAAAAGCAGTTACGGCTGTAAACTTCAATGTAAGATATCATGAAGCATGCGGCGCTTTTCGAGACAAGGTATCATCCGAGGATTTCGGACGGCTCTGTCTTGTCCATGGTACTTATGAACAGGAATTTCATGTTCTGCCGGCGGATTATATGTGGCGGTATCAGGAGACTCTGGCCGGCCCCATGCGCGCCACTACGGAGATCGGCTCTCACTGGATCGACCTGGTACGGTTTCTGACCGGGGAGGAAATCGTATCTGTCAGCGCTACCTATGGGAAATTTACTCCCGACCGTTATGTCAAAGACGGGATGATGTATGAGACTTCTCCGGATGGCGGTGAAAAAATCCGTGTAGATTCCGACGATGCCGTAATAGCTGCCCTTCGTTTTGGCAATGGCGCCATCGGCAATCTTTTCCTATCCGAAGTCACCCATGGACGGAGCAATTATGTTTCCATGGAGATCACCGGTACCCGGCAGACGATCAGCTGGAATTCGGAGGATCCTTATAAACTGACGACTGCCGAAAAATTCGGCGGCAGGCTCTGTGAAACCAATGCATTTGCAGGTGGTTTTCCGAATACATTCTCAGCATTCTTCCGGGAAGTGTATCGGGATATGGATGCCGGAGTTCCTTCTGCCGAGCCTGCATATCCCACCTTTCAGGACGGTTATCAAAACGCAGCCGTATGCGAGGCGATCTACAGCAGTGCAAACAATCATTCAGTATGGACGGAGGTAAGATAAATGCTTCAATTTGAAAATCATGTCGTTATGGTAACAGGTGCAGGCGGCGGCTCCGGAAGAGCGATCGCTGAAAAATTTTTAAATGAGGGTGCGAAGGTGATTGCTCTGGATCTGAAAGCTCCGAACTGGAAAGAACCATCCGATACGTTCTTTCCGGCCGGCTGCGATGTATCCGACGAAGTGCAGGTTCAGTCTGTGGTAGATCAATATACGACGAACATCGGCTGTATCGATATCCTGGTCAATAATGCCGGGATTGCTATTGAGTCACCGCTGGCGGATTTTGATACAAACATCTGGAAGAAAATCTTTGCAGTCAATGTAGACGGGCCATTCTTTTGTACGCGGGCAGTGGTGAAACATCTGATCGATCAGAAGAAACCTGGTCGGATCATTCATATTGCATCGATTGCAGGGAAAAACGGGTTTGCCAATTCATCGGGCTACTGCGCCTCCAAAGCGGCAGTCATCGGATTTACCCGGGCGCTGGCAGCGGAGCTTGGCGGATATGATATTACCGTCAACGCAGTCTGCCCTGGTTCTGTAGCGACGCCGATGATCGAGGAGGTCATTCAAAATATCAGTGCAAATACCGGTATGTCAAAAGACGAGGCCCGTACCATGCTGGAATCCGGGATTCCTCTAAAACGGTTCCAGCAGCCGGAGGATGTGGCACAGCTTGTATGCTTCCTGGCATCGGACGCCGCAAAAAATATCAGCGGAGAGTCAATGAATCTGGACGGCGGGGTTGTCCGGGATTAAATGATATGGGGAAATCAGCTAAAATCCAGACTTTCACAACTCCTAAAATCACTCGCAGAAATAGATTGATATTATATTTGCCGGGGAAGCGGAAAATGCAGGTTTCCAGACAGAGGAAGAAATGCAAAACTACATGAAGGGAATCCGATTGGAAGTAAGGGGGGATTAGCTGCCCCCCTTGTTGTTTTTTGTGAATATATCAGGCGCTCCCCTCACCCCTGATACCCCCGATACCGCCAATACCCCAGCCCCACACCGGCCACTCCCACCGCCAGCGCGATCGCCAGATGCATCATGACCTGTTCTGCCGGGAACCCGAAGTCCCAGGTCATAGTCAGATAAACCGGCATGGATGCCATAAAATGTGAGACCGCTTTCGTCACCGTATACCCGAAGATCCGCATGGGGCCGATCAGCTTCAGCCATA